>JAOUJW010000002.1 GCA_029882975.1 Gammaproteobacteria bacterium | reverse complement strand
TAGAACGTCGTGAGACAGTTCGGTCCCTATCTGCCGTGGGCGTTTGAGATTTGAGAGGAGCTGCTCCTAGTACGAGAGGACCGGAGTGGACGTTCCTCTGGTGTTCCGGTTGTCACGCCAGTGGCACTGCCGGGTAGCTATGAACGGACGGGATAACCGCTGAAAGCATCTAAGCGGGAAGCCCCCCTCAAGATGAGATCTCACTGGGTACTTGATACCCCTAAAGGTCCGTCGAAGACTACGACGTTGATAGGCTGGGTGTGGAAGTTCGGTAACGGATGAAGCTAACCAGTACTAATTGACCGTGAGGCTTGACCATATAACACTCAAGTACTTTGGGTATTATGTGCAGGCTTGTAACATGATACTTAGCACACTTCTCGAATTGTTAGACTTAAGCCAAAACGCTTAAGTTACAACCGGTTTGCCTGGCGGCAATAGCGAGTGGGAACCACCCGATCCCTTTCCGAACTCGGAAGTGAAACTGCTCAGCGCCGATGATAGTGTGGGGTCTCCCCATGTGAAAGTAGGACACTGCCAGGTTTTAATTCAGAAACCCTCGTCATAATTTATATGGCGGGGGTTTTTTATTACCTTGGTTTAACCGTATGGCGTGGCGGTGACTTTTTTATTCAGGACAAGTCGCTTTCGGCATCCATGCCTCTCGCGACACTAGCCCATCCATGGGCGTCGTGCCAGGCTTTAATTCAGAAACCCTCGTCATAATTTATATGGCGGGGGTTTTTTATTACCTTGGTTTAACCGTATGGCGTGGCGGTGACGCGCCGCTCTCCGCTACTACCTTCCGCATAGAATTTCCTTAATTTTCCTTTAATTATCTATGCTTTTGGGATAACAAATTTCCCTTGCTGGACGATAACCTAGCGAATATGGGGACACATAGTAAAGCATCTTTTCCGATGTGGTTGAGGAAAACGTGGTATTATTCAATAAGTTAATCAGATTGTTGGCACCTTTGCGTCCAATTCAGAAGTTATGCAACTACGGACACTACCGCGAGGTTGGTGGCAGTGGTGGTAGTGCGCCTGAAGAAAAGGACGCTTTGAGTAGCAAATATCACCACCTTAGAGAGGATTATCATATCCTGGAGCAAATTCTGGATGTGAGCCATAAGATTCTTACCAGTGGAAATACCTCGCAAACACTGGAAGACTCTTTTAAACACGTAATCCAAATTTGTCAGGATGCTTTAGGGTGCGACACCTCAGTAATTGAATTGTACGATCAGGATAATCAATCCTTGATTGGGGTGGCTACTGATTACGGTGCATATAAGCCAGAAGGCTATTTTGAACTACCGCTTACCGAAAGTTCTTTGTCTGGATTGGCTTATAAAGCTGGGCATACGGTCGCCATAGACGATGTAAAAACAGATCCCAGAGTCAGTCAAAGAATTCGGCGCCAATTCAGCGCCCAATCCGGTATTGCAGCGCCATTGCTGATCGAAGGTGAGGTCATGGGTGTGCTACTGACCATGACTCGTGAGCGCAAAGTACATTTTACCCCGCGTGATGTCGCCTTAATGGAAGGGTTGGCACACGAAGCAGCGTTGGCTGTGCACACACAGTTGTTGCATAAACAAAGAATACAGGCAGAGCATCGCTTCCAACGGTTGATTGAATTAGCTCCGTCACCCATTTTGTTGTTGGATTGTTCACTAAAGATCATTGAGATAAACAAAAAAACCAGTGAAGTTTTCGGCTATCCCGTGGCTGACATTATAGGCACTTCCTTTTTAGGTTTGATTCAAAACGCAGATGAATGGCAGCAAGACATTGGAAAACCAAATATCGAAATTAACTTTGAAACCCATTTAACTCATCAAAACGGACATTCCGTTCCCGTGGAGGTTTGGGCCAATCAATTGGTCATTGCCGGACATAAAGTTATTCAGGTATTCCTGGTTGATATGACCGACCGCGTAAAAGCGCAAATGGAACTACGCCAAGAAAAGGAAAAAGCACAAACCACCTTGCGTAGCATAGGCGATGCCGTGATTACCAGTACGGCGGACGGAAAAGTGGATATGCTCAATCCCTCGGCAGAGGCCCTTATCGGCGATACAGGTGCAATTGGCCAACCTATTGAGACTGTCTTTGAACTGATTGATGAAAAAACACGTAAGCCACTCAGCAATCCGGTTAAACGTTGTATAGAAACCGGGGGCGTTGTTGATCTGACGGATGGTGTGGTGCTGATAAATTCAGTAGGTGATGAAACACAGGTAGAAGTTCACGTCACTCCTTTGGTTGCTGCAGAAAGTGGTGTCAACGGTGCGGTGATGGTCTTGCACGATGTGGGGCCCGCACGTCGCTTAGCACAGGAAATGTCATATCTGGCGACCCACGATGCTTTAACCGGTTTAGCCAATCGCAGTAAGTTTGAAGACTGTTTGCAAATAGCCATCGACTCTGTGGCTCGAGGCGGCCGGACTCATGTGTTGTGTTATATCGATCTGGATCGATTCAAGATTGTTAATGATACTTGCGGACATATTGCCGGTGACGAACTGCTCAAACAGCTTACCCATCTGTTTCAGCAATCGGTACGTGAGTCGGATACGCTTGCCCGCTTGGGTGGGGATGAGTTTGGCTTGTTGTTGGAAGGGTGCGATGTGCAAACGGGACGACAAATTGCCGAAACGATTTGTGCGCGAGTGAAAGAATACCATTTCACCTGGGGCAACAAGCGGTTTGAGGTTGGAACCAGTATTGGTCTTATAGAAATTGGTCCAGATAGTGGAGATTTGACGCAGATTCTCAGTAGCGTTGATTCTGCTTGCTATGAAGCGAAGGATCGAGGCAGAAATCGGGTTCAAGTTTTCCGTAACGATGACACCCATTTAATTCGTCGTCACGGCGAAATGCAATGGACGCAACGGTTACAAAATGCCTTGGTGGATGATCGATTTCGTTTGTATACGCAATCCATTTTGGATCTGCATAATGAAAATGCAGAGCAAGCCAATGAGGTGTTTGTAAAAATGTTGGGTGAAGACGGTAGGATAGTTCCTGCTAATGCCTTTATTCCTTCTGCGGAGCGGTTTCACCTTATGCCGGAGGTGGATAAATGGGTTATAAGGCACACTTTTGCCTATGTGGCGAAAACCCCCAACAGTCGCTGGTTCATCAATTTGTCGGGCCAATCCATTGGTGACGATCAAGTGCTGCGTTGTATCATTGACCAAGTGGAGGATCATAACATAGATCCGGAACAGGTCTTTTTTGAAGTAAACGAAACCGCGGTTATCGCCAATTTGTCTCGTGCGGTTTCTTTTATGAAGACGTTACGGGGACAGGGTTTTCGCTTCGGTTTGGATGACTTTGGTAGCGGTTTGAGTACCTTTGCCTATCTAAAAAATCTGAGCGTGGATTTTATAAAAATCCACGGAAATTTTGTTCGAAATATTGATGTTAGTCCGGAAAACCGGGTTATGCTGGAAGCCATCAACAAAGTGGCACATTCTCAAGGGCTTAAAACCATTGCGGAAAATGTTGAAAACAAGCAAGTGGTGGCGGTGTTGCGTGAATTGGGAGTTGATTGCGCCCAGGGATTTGGCATTGATCCACCGATAGCATTGGACGAGAATTCCTGATTTATGCTTAGATTCTTCGCCCCGGAATCTTTTTGCAATTGTTGTGCGTTTAGCCACACTTTCCCAGCAAATTAGGCCTTGCACAGGCTAAATTTTTTGTCCTCGCGGTACGATATTTCTATTACGACAATAACCAGTTTACAGCCCATTCTGGTGTTTTCTTGTTGGTTTTATTAAAAAAATCACCGCAGGTGATTGAAGCTTAAGGTGTACTCGTGTCAGAAGAGCAGAAGATAGACCCGGAGATTTTCTCGGACCTGGTGCCGGTCAAGGCGCTCAGCCCCGATCATTGTCAGGAGTTGGCCTTAAAATCCAAAATGGGACAAATCGGGTCTGGGAAGGTTTTGATTAAGCAAGGTGAAGACAACGGTCGCATTATTTATGTGTTAAAAGGGGCCGTGGAGATTTCGGGGGATGGCGTGGAGACACGTACAGTGACCGGTGGCAGTAAGCAAGCCAAAATGCCTTTGGATCAGAGTAAAGTCGCTCGTTGTACGGCGACGACCAAAACGGATGTGTTGTATTTGAGCGTAGACGCAAATTTACTGGACATCATGTTAACCTGGGAGCAGTCGGGTGGCTACGAGGTGCAGGATTTGCAAGACGACCAGGGTGATGAAGACTGGATGTCAAAAATTCTACAGGCCAAAGTGTTTCATAAAATCCCACCGGCCAATATTCAGTCTGTTTTTATGCGTATGAAGGAAACCCACTTTAAAGCCGGGGAGCCGGTTATCAAGCAGGGTGGCGAAGGCGATACGTTTTATATTATTCGTGAAGGAAACTGCAGGGTCATTCGCCAAACCAAAAAAGCGCCGCAAGGAATGGTGCTGGCCAATCTGCAAGTGGGGGACAATTTTGGTGAAGAAGCGCTGATCTCCGGTGGCAAACGCAATGCCTCGGTGGTCATGGCTTCAGACGGGGTCTTAATGAGCCTGAGCAAAGATGATTTTCTGGAATTGCTCAACGAGCCTTTACTCAAGTCCATCAGCTATGATGATGCCCGCGCGGAAGGAGGTGCCGTTTGGTTGGATGTGCGCTTACCGCAGGAATACCAAACCCGCCATATAAAAGGCAGTGTCAATTTGCCTTTACCGTTGATTCGTGCCCGTTTGGACAAGCTGGATCCTGATCGAAAGTACATTGTTTGTTGCGATACCGGTAGGCGTAGTTCTACGGCGACGTACATTTTGAGTCAACATAGCTTGGATGCCAGCGTGTTGGACAACGGTTTGGATGGTGTGCCTCAGGAGCATATCGAAGCCGCCGCCTAAGACCACAATCGCGTTTTTCGTACCGCTGGTTTAAAATCCCCAGGCTATGGGGTATTCACAACAATTATTCAAAATCCTGTCTGACGGTCAGTTTCACTCCGGCGAAGATCTATCCCGGCGTTTGGGTGTTTCGCGAACCTCCGTGTGGAATCATATTCGCTCTCTGCGGCAACTGGGGCTGGAAGTATTTGCTGTGCATGGACAAGGCTATCGCTTGGATCACCGTGTGGAACCCATTGATCAGAAGCTCATCGTTTCCCAGTTGGATGCGGGAGTGGTCATCCCTGCTTGGGAGATTCACTGGAGTATAGACTCCAGCAATACGCTTTTACTCAATAGAGCGCGAGAGGGTGCTGTTTCAGGGACGGTTTGCCTCACGGAATTGCAGACTCAAGGCCGGGGCCGCCGTGGGCGTCAATGGAGTTCGCCCCTGGGGGCTAATATTTACTTATCCATACTGTGGCGCTTTCAACAAGGGGCTGCTGCCCTCAGTGGTTTAAACATTGCCACAGCGGTGGCTTTAAGCGCGGCCTTGCAGCGCTTGGCTGCTGCGCAGCAAAAAACATTACCCGGTTTGAATCTGAAATGGCCCAATGACGTACTGTATGACGGCAAGAAACTGGCGGGTATTCTTATGGAAGTCACCGGCGAAGCGGCCGGTCCTTGTGCCGTGGTGTTGGGGGTGGGGATGAATGTTTCCATGAGTGCGGCCGGTTCGGAGTCCATCGACCAGCCCTGGACCGATTTGCGTTCCGCTATGGGGGATACGCCCTCTCGCAACGAACTTATCGCCCTAGTATTATCGGAATTTATGGCTATGTTTCAGCAATTTGAACAACATGACTTAGCAGCGTTTTTACCCCGATGGCAGCCTTTGGACGGTTTTGCCGGGCAAGCGGTGCGCCTGCATACGGCGCAAGGCGACATAGAGGGCATTGCTCAGGGAGTGGCCGGCGATGGGACCTTGCTGGTGGAAATCCAGGGTCAAATTCAACGGTTTCATTCCGGTGAAATCAGCCTGCGTAAAATCCACAGTGACGCAGACAAAAGCGAAAGCGACGAGGTATCTCCGTGAACTCCGGCAAGGAGTTCCACAATACCCTGCTGGTAGATGTGGGCAACAGCCGGGTGAAATGGAATACCGGCATCGGGTTGCACCAAGCCCAAGCCAGTCAGGCCTTTGACTGGCACCACACTGATCCTGCCGAATATATTGAACAGCACTGGTCCCAGCTGCCATGCGACCCAGTTTGGATCTCCTGTGTCGCTGGAGACGCACTGGTGTCAGTGCTGCAGGAATGGGGCAAAAGCTCCGGAAAACCTCTACATTTCGCTCGTACCCAAGAAAAATTTAATGAAATTACAAATGCTTACCAAGAAGCCGAGCAGCTGGGTGTGGATCGTTGGATGGCGCTTCTAGGCGCTGGCCCCGTTGCGCAGGGCATCAGCGGGCAAGAACGCAACGATGTCTGTATTATTGATTGCGGCACCGCCATATCCGTGGATGTACTGGAAGCCGGTGGACAGCATCGCGGCGGCCTCATTGCTCCGGGCCTGGAATTGATGCGTCATTCCCTGCAATTGGCTCCAGGTGTTTCTATTAATAGGGATTTTGACGTAAACTTGCTAGCCAGGAACACCACTGACGGTGTCGGCAATGGAACCCTAAACATGGCGGTTGCGTTTATACAAAACACAGTCTTGCGCATAGAAGAACAATACCAGCGTTCCTTGGTCAAAATCATTACCGGTGGTACCGGTGAACAGTTAAAAGAGCACTTAAACAGCGATTTCCACTACGATGCGGACCTAGTCCTAAGGGGGCTGGCAAGGCTGGCGAACCAATCATCCATATGAAAATTGTTTTTTATTTCTTTGTTACTCTGAATGTGGCCTTTTTTCTGTGGCAGACCCAAGCCACCGGGCGCTCCCAAGAGCCACGTCCGATAGCATCCGGTGCCCCCACATTGATATTACTCAGTGAGGCCAAATTTTCAGAAAAGAAACCCAAAAAACCGTTAAAAGAACAACCGGATAAGCCACAGAAACCTGCATTGGCCGCGTGTTTTACCATGGGCCCCTTCGACGGTGTGGACCTGGCCAGACCCATATCAGAAACGTTGGAAAGTTACGGTGTCTTGACCAATACCCACAAGATAAAACAGAAAATCTCATCCGGGTACTGGGTATATTTACCTGCCTTTAAAAGTTGGCAAGATGCCCGCGAGCAAGTGGTCAAATTGGAAAAAAAGGGTATGAAAGACGTATTTATTATGGGGCGTGGCAGCATGAAAAATGCCGTCTCCCTGGGTCTTTTCAGCAATAAAGATGCCGCGGAAACCCGCATGGGCAATTTACGGAAGATGGGTGTCAAACCTGAAGTGGAAATCCAATACGTTACCAAAGACCAGTTTTGGATCGATATCGACGTGCAAAAGGACAAAGCCGACGTAGTAGAGAACATCAACTCCATCGCCAGCTCCCTGACCCTGCTGCAATTGAAAAAACGCGATTGCAGCTAAGAAAAATTGCGGTCAGGGCGGGTTTTGCGTAGAATACGCGGCTCTGAATAACTCCTGTCCAGGAGCAAAACCACCAACAATGGTGGGCGTTTTATACGCTGGCGTAGCTCAGTCGGTAGAGCAGCTGATTTGTAATCAGCCGGTCGTAGGTTCGAATCCTATCGCCAGCTCCATGTTTTTCAAGTAGTTTTTGAAATTCTTCCTTCGTTAAATTCTATTTTGGTAACATTTTTGGTAACGTGATTGCTAAACAATGAAACCTTGTTATAGAATGCTGGTCATAAGAATCAATAAGAGTTTCATAAATTTTAACATATTGAAAATTAGAGATTTTAGGCTATTTAATTAATACTGGGTGTAGTTTTTCTTTACACTTTTGTGTTAATTATTTCTACTGGCTTTTCTTAATTGCTTGTAATTCATAGAGTTGTATTGTTGGTATTGTACTTGCTTGGCTGAATTAAGTTTTCAAGATTTAATTTGTTGTGCCGAAATAGTGACTAGGGCCAAAACTGGAGGGGAGTCAATGGGAAATAATATTTCAGAACTGAAAACTGATGGACAGTTATTAGACGCGCTTAAAAAAAGTTCACAGGTGAAACTTGGTCCCGTGGAAATCCTCGAACAACGTGTTTCTTTTGTATACGGCTCGATGAGTTCAGATAGTAATGTTACTCGCGAACATATAAAACAGGTTATTTCCGAGCAGGAGGGAATAAAAGCTTAATGATACTGTTCGAGCTTACTGGGAGTGAGCAACATCAGGTTTATCAGGACTTAGAAATATCAAACGGTAGTCGTCAATATGATTTTCTTCGTTCAATAGTTTTGGCTTCCCTGGCTATTAATAGGCCATTTCTTTCATCAAATGTACTCAAAGCTTTAAATTTCCAAGCAATTTCTTGCCTGCATACAAACGCAGGTGATTACAGGCCTTGCCAGGTTACGGTTGGAGATTACAACCCGCCTGAACATTACAGGGTCTCTGCTCTGATGCATGATTTCGTGAATGAGGTGAATAGATTTTGGGAAAAGTCAGACCCTTTAGCGTTGTCTGCATTCGTGCTATGGAAATTAAATTTTATTCACCCGTTTATAAATGGAAATGGACGTACTGCACGAGCGGCATGCTACTTTGTTCTGTGTTTGAAGCTAGAACAGTGGCTGCCGGGGACAACAATTCTTCCAGAGCTACTGCGGAGAGATAGGGACGACTACGTTGCTGCGCTACAAAAAGCAGATAAATCTCTATCCACTGGCTCCCTCGATCTTACAGACCTCCACGCCTTAATTAGTAAATTACTTACAGAGCAAATCGGTGGTCAGGCATCGTCTCCCTGAAGCTTCCCGGTCTCCATGTAATCCTAATTCCAAAAACAGTTTATTAGCGTACGGTAAAAAGCTCTATTTCGTACGCTAATATTTTTGTGTTAGGTAAACCGTACATTAATTTCTATATATTTCATATGGTTAAAAAACATCCCGTCCTTCAGCTATATTAATCAAGGATGGGAATGCGTAAATTGTAGGTCTTCGTCCCGAACTTGGCCGTACGATTTTGATAAGCTTTTTATTAAGTAATTGTTTTAACAAGCCATTAGCTGTTCCCCTATTAGATACCCCACTTATCTTGATGAAGTCTGGTGCATTCATAATAGGCCTGGAAAAAAAAGCGTCTAGGGCTGGCAGAGCAAATTGAGAATGGGTCGCATCGACAAATTGCTGTTTCATATCATCGTACAATTGGTGGATGTTTTTGGCTCTTTCCGTATTGCGTTCAGCCTGCTGGTGTAGCGCTTGTAGGAAAAATTCAACCCAACCTTGCCAGTCCCCATCGTCAGTAATAGCGAGCAACCGATCTCGGTACTTGCTATCATTCTCTTCTAAGTATTCGCTCAAATAGAACATAGGACGTTGTAGTACATTCTTCTGATAAAGGAAAAGAGGAACCAACATTCTTCCTAATCGACCGTTTCCATCTTTGAAAGGATGGATGATTTCAAATTGCGCATGCAATACTGCGAGTTGGACAAGTGGGTCTACATCATCAGATAAGATATATTGTTCTAAGTTTGTCATTGATGATTGCATTATAATCGGAGTAGGTGGAACGAAACGAGCTTGTTCGATTCTGCAACCGCGAGGGCCAATCCAATTCTGAATGGTGCGGAACGATCCGGGCGTTTGGTCTCCTCCACGCACATTTTCCATTAGTACTGAATGCAGTTGACGAATTAACTGAAGAGAGATTGGACGTTTTTCTAATTCCTTTTCTGCCATTAATAAAGCGCGACGATAATTTATGATTTCGTCAATATCTCCCTGTTTTTCCATTGTATATTCTTCTCCAGCTTCATGCTGCAGTACCTCTACTAGCGAGGCTTGGGTACCTTCAATTCGTGAAGACAGGACAGCTTCGCGATTAGTTATGGGAGAAAGTAGTACTACAGCATTGACCATTCCAGCTAGAGTTCCATCGTATCGGGCTACGGCCAAAGTTGCTTTGCTACAATAACTTGCCAGCCTTCGCCAGTCCAAGTTTTGAATAGGCAGACTATCAGGCAAACATGGAGTTTGGCTCATTACATTGACTTCCTTTTTGGTGGCGCGCGTAGGCATTTTTCCGAGAACGACCAAATTTTATCATGGCAGATGCGGGTGCGCATCAATTGGAGTTGGTAGAATACAATAAGTCGGTTTGGAAAAATATGTTGATGTAGCGTTAGAGCTAGGTGTTACTACTGCTACACTTTATAAACATGCTGCACCGAACTATGAATTAATGGTGTACGAAAAATAGGTTTTCGGGAGGAGTGAACAATGAACGAACCACTAGTAGCTATTGGAAAAATAAAAAACTTACTAAAAGAATGTGGCAACGAAATTGATGCGGCCAATTTTGCGGCAGTTAAAACAATTATACTGGAATTAACAAGTGTGGAAAACGATAGGTATGGTCAATATACGTGGGAGAAATTGACTAATCTTAACTGGCACATTAATGCGATGTTTGGGGCAGATATCGATAACGGTCGCAGTTACTCAGATCATATTTCGTGGGCGTTGGGAGAAATTAGTTCGCTTGAAAGTAAACTTTGTTTTGGCAAAGAATAAATTTCAGCTAGTCTCTGCAAAATAGCCCCAGCCTAAGCCGGGGCCATGCTTACACTACCGAACCATATTGCTATAATGCCCAAACAAGCTCTTGGCATTTTCGATATTAAGCCGAAGCGCTTCAATGTATGAATGCCGAATGTCATCGCTCCAGTTGTTAAAGTCGTCACCATCGCTTCGCATGACTATGGTTTGACTGCTGGCCATTTGTAGGATTCTTGTTATTTCATCTTCCAATTGAGACCGGCTGGCTTTGGGGTTTAATTGAAAGACCTTGCTTTCTAGTGCCGGAGGTTCGTGTTTGTGAACTTCAGCTACAACATCTTCAAGTAATGCGCTCATAGTAACTCTCCTCTGTTTTTGTTTTGATCTTTACTGCTGCTACTTATAAGTTAAAATAGATAGCAGCCATAGCTACCCCTGTCAGAAACCCAATCGCGGCTACTTTCGGCTCTCTGGCTTTGTACTTGCGCATAGCGGCTTCACCAAGAATATTCAGTATATTAGCTATGGCCTGCTCTGCAGACATTGCTTCGATATAATCAGATTCGCTGCTTTCTTTATCGAGTTCTGTATTTACAACTTCTAATGTTGCGCTCATAATTCCCTCCGGTTTAGTACAATTCGTTTTTCACTATTTTATCATCCATGGAAATGCCGAGCTTACCTTCAAGATCGTACACGTTCCCAAACAGCTGACTCACTGCTTTTTTGCTTGTTGCCAAAAGCACTTCTGAGGTAATGCCATCTTGCCCAACATTGATTCCGTGCTTGGTGATATAGAGAATTGTTGCCTCCAAAACCTGCGCACTTTGGAGCAGTTGGCAAAGCAGCGTATTAATATCAAGTTCACTGCGCCCGGATTCTTCCTGGTCCCTCACGATTCGAAATTGAACATCTTCTGGTTTTGCGCTCATAACTCCCCTCCAATTTCTGATTTATGGTTTGTGTACTGCTGGGAATAGTTTGTAACGCAATCAGAAGCCGAATGCACCACCCTAAATCCTGGGTAATGATCTGGCTCAGTTAAGTGTGAAAGATCGGGGAAATGGTGCTGGTGTTGTGTATCAGGGAAAAGAGCTGGTAACCTACGTTGGGCGGCTAGCTGCATGTAAAATAAGCGAAGAACTATTTAGAGAGTAGACATATAACAGGATTCAAAGTTAATTTCCATCGAAACTAACGCTAGCAGGAATAAAACGAAAAAGCTGAGCAAGTAAAGCCACTTCAAAATCACTGAGTAGGAATATCCATCAGAACCACTATAGTACGGCTTGACTCGGTCGTACGATATTGTGTACCACCCTTTGATGCCGCACCCCATTTTTTCTTCAATTTTTGCCCCTGTTTTGAGTTGGTCGCTTAGCATCGCATTATTTGCTCGATCCATGAAATAGGAGCTAATCGAAACCAGAGCTGCTAGCAGTAACGGGACAAAAGAATATTCTCGAATGCCTTCCGTTTCATATACCCACTTAAATGCTGCTCCACATAAACCCATTGAAACAAAATATCTTGTCATAACCTTATAGCGCCAATCAAGAATAGCTCGAGCAGTACGACCATTTTCCTTGTACATCTCCCGGAGGTTTAGCTGGGCTTGTTCAAATTTGATTTTTCGATCTGTCATATACATAGGTCAAGATTCCGGTTTAGATAACCCGGAGGATAACTTGGGAAATGTGTTTTAATCAACCATTGCTAACAAAAACCCCGGCACATAGCCGGGGCTGATAGCAGATTGCTCAGGTTTATATAAACCGGATACCCGCCAATGTCGTGGCATTGTCGCTCAGCTCTTTTTCGAGCCGTTTCAATATCCGTTCAACCTCGGTCGTTTCAAAATGCTCCCCGGTATCGTCACAGTAAGAAGCGGCCTTGTGTAACGTGGAGACATGGGCCCAGATATCCCAGAGTGAATCGGATACTCTCTGGATGGCCTGTTCTTTTTGCTTTAACTGGTCAACGCTATTCATTTGAAAGGGTGTATCGCTCATGCTGCACCTCCTACCCATTGGCTTTCACGGTACTTTCTCAACTGCTCCTTGTTCATTGCTCTAAGCTTCAATACTTCTGTGTAAACCTCATTCACAATGTCGTGGTATTGTTCCTCAGGGCGATCCAGGTCGAAGCGGTTTCCTTGCAGTGCCATCAGCGTATAGTTAACCATTAACCGGCCAGGGGCGAAGGATTCTTCCATTTGTTCCCAAAAGGGCGGCCGGCTTTTCTCCTGTTCCTCGATTTCTTGATTGCGCTCATGCAAGTAGTCTTCAACAGCCTCAGTAAGCGCCGCGGTGTTCTCTTGTATAGCGGTTTGGATGACACGAAGGCAGCGGAAAACATCGTCGTAGGCGCCGTCTGATTCGTTTTCCACGGCTTTTCTAAGCATGGCGGTTTGTGCGTGAGCATCCCAGAAAGCGCCTTCAATCTCGCTTAAATTGTGTTTCAGGATGTCTTCTTTACTTGCTTAGTCGGATAGTTTGGGTTGGGTTTTCATGTGGTAGGTCTCCTTTTTGAATTGTTACAGCCACCGATCCGGGTCTAATCGAATAGGTGGCAAGCCGTACAGGTTAGACCTACCGCCAAAAAGGAAACGGCCCCCTTTCGGGGCCTGTACAGCTCGCCAAAAACAACAGGCATAAAAAAAGCGCTGGTGACGTACTGTTTCAGTAAAGGTCACTTTAGGCGCTTACGCCTTTTTGATTGCGGAGGTCTAATCCCGGCTGGATATAGCCAGCTAAACCAATCCTAGCACTCCCACACCACGAGTCAAGCGCAATATTACCGGGGGGAGTGTGTTATTTGACCGGCTCGACTTGCCGATCCAGCTCAATTTGGAGTTTTAGTTTTACGTTTTGCGCGAGCAGTTTTGTCATTTCCGTTGAATAGTATCGATGCACTTCATCCGCGAACCCTTGAAGCATGCTTTGCACTGAGTCCGATTGTTCTTGAGTCAACCCTTCGGGACCATTAAGATTGTATCGAGTCATATACGGGCAAAACTTGTCGAATGTTATCATTGCGTCATCAAGTATTTTCCCTGAAACATCCGGACTCAACGGGCTGAGCATGTCCTGCAGTGTTTGCCTGATGCCGTCTTTCATTTGCTCGTATTCTGTCTTGAATTGTACGATTGTCATTAGTCACCTCACGCAGTTGTTACCCGTGCTTTTTCACCTAATACGGTAATGTTTATGTGATCCGAGTCCACGAGATCCGTGAAAACTTCCTTAAAATATTCCTTCATGTCTTGATTAGCAATCCAATTGCCGTTCATGTTTAGATTCACTGTAAGTTGTTTTCCTGAGCCTTGCGAGCCCTGCATTGCTCGTTGTTCTTCTAGTTTCTCAATATGGCGATTGGTCACTCTTTCATTAACCGATGGAAAGGTAGGGCCTGATCCGACACTGCCGCCGCCACCTCCGCCAATAGTAGTAGACCGGATCTGAGAAACAGCCCTCAAACCCATAGACAAAGCGGAAGCATAAACAGCAGCCCTACCCCAGAAATCAAGCTGTGTATTGGCGGCGGCACCTGCGGCCATTTGCCATGCGCTCATCAAGGTGATACCGGCACTGACTCGCTGAGCGTATTTAAATGTTTTGCCTCCTGCTTCTTGGCCGATTGTGTAGATGGCGTCTGCGTAACTTTGGGCAACCTGCAGTTTTAATCGAGCTATACGGTTCTCGTACTTTGCGCGCTTATCCGCTTCCGCGTTTGCTTTTGCTGTAATTTCTTCTTCGTGCCTTGCTGCGTTTTGAGCAATTAAGGTGTTGTACCGCTCTTGAGTAATTACTTTATTCTGTAAGGCGGTCTCAATAATTTGGGCGCGGTTTGCGTAACTTTGGTGGATTCTTTCTTCCGCTCCAGCCATCTCGCTTTCTATCTCGGCCAGTCGATTGTTTTGACCGCCTGATGTATCAAACGCCTGGGCCGCATCTCTAACTTTCTCTGTGTACGCCTCAACGGACATTAGCCCGCCTTGCCATAGTCCGTTGTATCGCAGCAGAGAATCGTTCGCGGCTTCCTGGGCTGATTGGTTTTTCAGGATTAGGGATTCAATGCCGCTCAAGTCTTTTATGCGCTGCTTTTCTGCATCGTTGCGGGAGAATTCTTTGGGTTTCTGGGGGCGAGCCGATTCGCGCTGGGCTTCTACTGCTGCAAGCTTTTCCGTTTCAATTCGAGTATCTTGCAGCTTCCTCAGTTCAACATCTATCGCCTCGATTCGCTCTTTCAGCGTTCGTTTGTTCAGGGTGTAATATCGCCCGGTGCCATTGGTTAATGCCTCCGTGTACTCCAGACGCTTCTTAAATAGCTCGTTAAACCTTTCCTCACCCGGCTGAGCCCCTGAGATTTTATCAATCAGTCGAGCCCAACCGGCAATGGATGAGGCTATCAAGTCATTGACGGGTTTAAGGCTACCGGATAAGCGCAGGAGACTGTTTTCAAGCTGAGTGGTAGCTTGGCCTACCGTAACGGGTACTTTCTCAAACTCGCGCTGAATTGCGTCTGATTGAGAGCTTAGGGCTTTCACAACCGCTTCGGCCGTTAACTTGCCCTGCTTCCCATACTCCCTCAGTTGACCGATAGTGAGCCCCATACCCTGAGCAATGGCTTGGGCTAACCTGGGCGTCTGCTCCATGACGCTATTGAGTTCCTCGCCCCTGAGTGCGCCTGCTGCCAATCCTTGTGAGAGCTGGGTCACTGCGGCCTCTGCTTCCGTATTCGTCGCGCCGGAAACCTTAATGGCCTTATTGATCGTTTCGGTTAGCTGCAGTTGTTTGGCTTGGGAAAGGTTCAGGGTATCCGTAGCGCGCGCCATACGGCTATACAGGGTAACAGTAGCCTCGTATTCTGACCGGGTACGCTGAGCACTTTCAAATACGGCGGATTGTCTTATTGCGGCTTCTTCGTTGGATTTGGAGACCAGGCGGATTTTGCTTTCGAGCAATGACATGGTGTCGGCGGCTTTGATAACGTCGCCAGCCATTCTCGCCACACTGATACCGGCAAAGGCTCCCGCTGCTATTTTCGCTGCGCTCTTAGCTTGCGCGCCGAACGAGTCCAACTTTTTGTTGGCCCGCTCCATTTCCTTGGTGAACTTTGCGGTGTTCGCCAGGAGGTTGATTGCAAGGGAGCCGATTTCCTTGGTCGACATGACTTATTCCTTAAAGCTTTGGAACCGATTCTCTGAGGTTGTCCAAGAATGCCGATATATCGGTATCCACGCTGTACCGAACTTCCTCAGCTTGGCGTATGGCATGCCTGATAGCTTCGTCCCTTGCGTCGCACTCTTCAGCGTTGGAGTAAATCTTTTTCTTGTGGCCGCCCAGTGTCTTTACAGTGTGGCTGCCCGTGGCAAAGCTCCGGCGGTTTTTGTCGGACAGTTCCCGCATGTCGGAAATAAATGCAGTCAGTTTTTCCTTATCACTTTGAGGGATAGAGTTGGCCAGTTCGGCTTTTAAGCGGGATACTTTTAGTTCGTAGCGGGTTAGCTGCATCAACTCGGAATCCACTTGTAGGCGTTCTCGTTCTATTTGAAGCAATTTCTGCTTAGCATCATCAATGCGTTTTTGAATTTGGCGTCGTTTTTCATTCAGACGTACACCATCGGCCACGTGTTCCTTTTGTTGTTTGTCTATTTCAATCTGAATCTGGCGGCGTTTTTCTATCCGCTTGGATTCGTAATCCGACTGTAGTTGTTTTCCCAGGTCGCTTTCTTTGAGTTGGTCCAATACTGTGTTTGCTATTTCCATGTCAGTTCCTTATGCGCGTGCGGCTAATGTGATAAAAGGGCTCAGGGTGTCGCCTTGGTTACCGGTGATGGTCTGGCTTACGGATGGCTGGCCATCAATCCTAAATACTGCGCGAAATGCGCTCATGTCCCGATCAAACCACATGTGCATGCTGGTGGCGGTCTCGATTCCGCCGGCCTTTGTGATGGTCCGATAACTTTGAAGGTCTAGAAAATAGCTGTCTCCCTGGTCTCCCAATTGCTGGCAAGATTGAGACAAGTACAAGGGGCGTCCTATCAGGCGGCCGGCTGGCGGATCCTGTCGGCTTTGTGGTGGTGTCCAAATCGGGGAATTGCCCACACTCATGGTCATCAGCTGGGGAAAGGCGGTATTGTTGAACAACCAAACGGCGCTTTCTATGCTGTCCTCTGGCATCCTGGCGTACATTTTGGCTACGTTGGCCGCTTGTATAGTGTCCGCCGACTGTCCGCCTTCCGCGGCCTGTACGATTAAAGCGGGGTGCGTGGAGACGCCCTTCATGCGTCCTACGCCATTGCCGTTAACAATTCCGTCATTAACTTTCCAGCGTATGGCTCTTGCTGTTCTCCGTGTCAGGTATTGGCTTAGCGCAACGGCGTCTGCCAGTAGCTCATCGGTAACCGGTACCAATGCAATCAATTTTTTCATGCGCAGGACAGATGGTGTGAGTGATGGCTTGGTTTGAACGGCTTCGTCGGCTTCGTCCTCCCAATACGCAACAACCCCCTCACTACCCCAAGGGGTTGTTTCATCCCCAGGAAATGCCATGCTGTTACCCTTGATTTCCGTATTGTCCGTCAAGGGGAGTAAAGCTGTACCTCCGAGAGAAATCTGAAATATTTCTTTTGAGAAGTCCGGCGGGACCACATAGGCCGAATCGGCGCCGGTGCTTTCATTGCCGTAGGTTACCGGCCCGGCGCTGATCAGTCGGTGGTCGATGTTTCCGCCGGGCCCCGACGCTTGATACACAGCCTGAAGGTATTGACCGTAGTTCTTGAAGCCGGGTTGTACGCTGAGGTACTGCTCCAAAACACTGATTTCACCACCAAGACTTTCGATTTGGTCCGCCAGGCTGTTAATTTGTTCGTTTTCCGTGTCGGTAATGTCTCGGCCTGACTTTTCCGCCCGGTCTATGATCGTCTTAGCCTGCTTTTCCAACGCTTGGCGCTTTACCTTCAGCTTGCGTATCTTGGTTTTCACTACATTTGCTCCTTTGGTTTCGATTTAAGCTGTTCACCAATGGGTGAGCGCTGTCATTCGATCAGCGCAGATGGCCGCTTATTGCATCTACTATGACATGCGTGAAGATTGTGTGAAGTTTTAGGAGGCTGGGTTTAAATTTTCCAACGAACTGGACTGTCGGGGTTTTGGGTGTAGCAAATGGCGTAACCGGTGGATATACAAGTCTTCAGGTGCTCTGCCATTATGGGAGCTAGTGAGTGAATATCATCGATGGCGGCTTTTATTTTTTTCTGAACTGTTTGTCGGGCTTTGTCACGGGAATGTGAAAACCGTCGTATTCCGTTTTTTGACGTGGCTTTGTTAACGTAGGACAGTAGCTGTTCTCGCTCGTCTTCCAGCTTGTAGCGTAGGCTCTCGGCCATGTAACGGTTCAATTGCTCGTCAATGGTTTCCAACCGAGCTTGGATTTGTTGCGCAGTCTCCCGATCAAACAAACCTTGGTCCAAATAGTCTTCACAGTGACCGGTTTCATTGGTAACCAGCTCTATGGCTTGCACGGTTACTGATTCGTGTTTGATCAAGTGGTGAATGTAATCAAAACCGCTCTTGCGGGTGTGTAGTGTTTTCAGTTGGCCATTAATGCCAATCAGCCAACCATTACCGATTGAGCGTAGGTGATACACGGGGCAGTCGTTGGCCGCGATAGCGTTTTGTAGTAAGGGTAACACGGCTGCGGTTTGATCTACGGTAAGCGCCTGGCCATGTTCCAGTCGAGTTATGGCGGCTTTGATATTGACCAAACTGGACACAATTAGCCTTTGAAATACGCTTCGTTTAAAACTACGGGCTTGAGCATGGATTGAGTGATGCGCCGTTTTTCACCAGGGAGAAGAAAACCCAACCGCTCAAGGTAGGCCGCTTGGCTTTCGAATACCGGCGGATTTTCCGGATCAATTGGGATATAGCCTGGTAGGCGTTTGAACTGCTCGAAACTCCAACACGGCCAAGGTATCCCAAACGAGTACCCTTGTGGATATTTTCGCTCGCACCAAAACATCGGGCGCCCAATACCACCTAAGCGTTTTCTTGGTTCTGGTGACTCGTACCGCCACCAACAGCGGGGACGAGTTCCCGGGGAATGCTTAACCCAGTTCTTAACACTGGTCTCGCTATGCTGGCGCCACAGCGCTTCCAATTCGGGGGTACCGCCATGTTCGTAATCGCTCAATTCAAAAGTGTTGTAGGTCTTTGGGAGCGGGGCATCGTTAATAAACGCCCAGGCGAGCTCTGAAACCCCCTTTTTTTGTTTCGAAATGCGTCGTTTTACTGGCATATTACCTCCGGTTTGATCGCAATGCCGGCGGCCGGTCAAGCTCTGCCGGCGTTCCGCAATCGAGATCCAATTCGCGGACCAAGCGAGCAAACGCAATACGTGAGTCGCGCTCAATGGCAACTTCAGGGCGTGATTTGGGAGCGCCAAAGCGATCCTCGTACGTTAATCCGTGCTTTTCTAAGGCTTCTCTGGCTTCCTGGCAACGATCCCATGCTTCTGCCGCCAATGTTAAGAGTTTGTAGTGATGCTCCTGTAATATGTAATCTTCGAGCACACTTCTGAACCATTTTTTAGTGTTTGGGCGTAGGTGTTTGGGTGGTCTCATAGTAACTCCAAATTTTTATTTCATCCGGGGCAGGTCGAGTAAAAGCAAGTGGGGACTAACGGTAGTAGCCTCCAGTCTCCAGGGATTAACCCCCCCTAGGGGGTACGCTTCGCTTTTCTCGCCTCATCTTCCGTTGCTCGCATTAGTTTTACGTTAAACATGATCGCACGGTGTAGCAATGCGCGTTGTTCCAGGCTCAGTGAATAATCTAGGAATTCAGCCAGCTCCTTACGCTGCCGCTTAAGCATTGACTCCAATTGTTTGCAGTGCCGGACCATCATGCTGCCGGCTTCCTTGGTGGTATGGCTGGCCGTGCTTTGTCTGCCAGGGTTCGTAAATACATCTCTACCAACAAATTAGCGTAATGCTCCGAGCTTATGCCATAGGCTCTCTGATCCACTTGGTTCCAGCGTCGTGGTCCGTGCTTATGCAGGATCTGTCCTGCCTGGATTCGCAGTTCACGGGCTTGAGTGTCCAGGTCTGCGGCTTGGCTCAGTAGTCGTTTGACTTTGCGGTCTGGGTGTTTCACTTGGCTACCTGCGTTATGTGAAGGCTTAGTCGGTTCAATAGTTTTGTCCAGGATTTAGTCAATTCTGGGTAGTACGTGCGCGCGGAGTGTCCCCCCATACCCCCCCGTTTACATAACGCAACGCAGGGTTGCTCCTGCGTAAAGTAAACTGGCATGCGTAAAGTAATCACTCTACGCACTTAACGCGCCTATGAATTCGTGGCCCTTTTCAGTAACTGACCACCTTTGTTTCTTGTTTCGATACGAGTCCTTAAACTCTGTTCTGGTAATTAGTTCACGCCGCTCTAACTCTCGTAATAGGGTGTAGAGTTCGTTACGCTTCAGTCCTGGATAGTTTGGTTCCGCTTGGATCATCTTGTAAGCGTTAATAGGCGAATTTGGAGCCGGTGCTATCCATTCACCCCTGGATTCGAATTCCGCGATTAGCCGGACTACAGCTTGCTGTTCGTTACTGCCGATTCTGTCTCGAAGCGGAACCGGTTCCGCTAGTTCGAGCGTGCCGTGTTCCGTCCACCGCAATGTAATCGGATCGGCTTTTTTGCTGTGATTTGATTTGGCGTGAGCGAGTGTGAGCGAATCATTCTCAACGGTTAACGATAGCCTGGATCGGACACTATTGTGCCAGGCGGTGGAGCCGGAATAACTCTCTACATTGTCTTTGGATTTCGCTGCAGCTTTATCGATGTGAGCGAGCAAAATTACTGCCCCATCGTTCGGCCTGATTAGGTTGTTTAGTGATTGTATAAACCGTCTGACTTTGCTGCGCTGGATTTCATTGGCATCAAAGACATCGGATGCATTATCTACAAATAGTACTTCGATTCTGTTTTCTTCGATTTTTTCGGCCAGCCATCCGTATCTTGGTGTAAAGCATTCATCGTGATTGTAACTTTCAACGAAAAGGGTATTTTCAACGGATGTCATGTCATACACAAAGAGCCAGTTGGCTAGATCCTGTATATCCGCCCCTAGATCCTTGCAGATTTTTACCAATCGCCAGTGAATGATTTCAACGTCGTCCTCGCAAGAGTAAAATGCCACCTTGAATCTTCGCTCGACCTGTATATCAAAAAAAGGCCTATTAAGAGCAATGCAAACGGCCATGGTTAAGGCCAGCATCGATTTTCCGGCGCCCCCGTGTCCTGGAAACAATGTTGTAGCGTTTTTAGGTATCCAAGGTTTCAGGACAAACGCCGGCGGTTTTGGGTCGGTGGTCGCCAGTTTCAAGAAATCCATGTGAGCCGGTTCAGCGATTCTTTCAGGGGCAGTCTCCCCAACTGATGCGCTAATGTCTTCCAGGGAATCGGAGTCGCGCAATTTCAGCATTACGGCCTATCCTGGAATACTGCCATGTTCATTGTCGGGTGATCGTCATCGATTGGCGGTGGCTCCAAGACGCGAACCACCGTCGCGCCGTCTATCAATAACTGGCGGGCCAGACGGAGCAGGTCCAACTCCACGGTATCCCCGGCCACCACGACCGTCACTTCCTTACCGCGGACAGGCCAGGAAAAAGAATTCGGATTTTCCTCGGCCGGCAGTACAAGGGGCGAGCGCGTGGAGTTATCTCGTGCCGCTTGCCAAGCATTGGTCCCGGCGTACACCCAGATCTCGCGGCGTTTCGGATCGAGGTGCTTGCCATAAGGCGGCAACCGATTGGTATTTTTCCACGCTTGGTGGATCCGGGCAGCAGTGTTAGGCATGGTTACATACACCAAGCTTTTTAGGTGCGGGAAAGTAACCGCTTTGCACCCATCGCCACATGGTCACGGAACTCCGGTTATAGCGCTTTTCTAGGAATTGTTGATTAACAAATGGAGGTAGTTCGTCGGCAGTCTCTAGACCTTGTTTCCGCTCCCAAGCCAGTACAACTTCTCCGGGCCATACATTGCGACCAAAATTCATATGTGCACCTCATCAAGTAAGTAAGTTAAATTAAATTCAAGCTGAGGAAATATTAGAAAAGAGGGTGTGGTGTGGATAGCAAAACCGGGACGAAATTTTTCGTGAGATTTTATGAAGTTTTTTCGGTTTGTTCGGCAGCCCAGTAAAACATTGATTCTTTGTTATTTTTGGCAAGACCCAGCCAGTATGAAACGCTTTTCACTTCGACGCCGCCTAGTGAAAAAATGGCTTGAAGACAGATTCCTGCAAACCCTGTATTTGAAGTTGTGAAATTCAGTCTATGTTCCCAAAAAGTGCGTTCCAACGCGAGCGCGGTTTTGAGGTTGATATTATAATTGCCCACCGGTAAATTTTTCTCGGTTTTAGCTGCTCCTGTGGCTAGTGTGGACAACAATTGAACTAATGCTGGACGCCCCTCATAGTAAGCATATTCCATGGCCGTTTGATGGTTTAGCTTCCCTTTGGGTTCTTCCCCTCGGTCGTGTGCAAGAATTTCGTCCAATGGTTTAATGTAGGGACGCATTAGCTTTTCTACATCAATTTCCTTTTCGAGGTTCTGCAATGCGTAGTAGGTCATCCATCCCAATGCGTTAGAATCCAATTGGTTTAAACTATCAGCCAATTTGGTAAGCGTTCCACGTATTGAGGTTAAATTTTCTTTGCGCTTCTGCTGTTCGGGTAGGGCTACGCGCTGAAGCTCGGGAATTGCATTGGCATAGCCTTCAAGTGTTTTTGTAAACACTGCGGCCTCATCCTTCCAGTCCCAGTCCCTTTTTTTGCTTCGTTCTTTACAATATCTATCGGTGATTCGTTTTCTTGTGTCTGCACTAAATTCGGGGTCCATTGGTTCCATGGTCAAGCTTCCATCGCCACAACGTTGGAAGGGCGGCTCACGATATCGTTAATGACTTTCGCCCAAGCATCAAAAGCCTCCCGCTGTTCTGCCAGATAGTCATAGCTCGAATAGCTCTTTGATCCTACGTCTTGCGGGGTGTGGTTCAGGCAGGCTATTTTGATATGGTCTGGAATTTTCAACTTATCCAGTTCGGTCCGTAGCGTGTCCCTCGCTTGCTTGAAAGTAAAGTCCGTAACTCCGGACTTTGTTGCTACCAAGTTTTTCAATTTACTCCCCGGTATGAAGTGGCCAAGCTTGCCTGGGCCTGGGAAAAAATGTTGGTTGTCTTCCTCCAATTCTCGATTCGCTAGGATGTCTATGGCTAACTGGGGCAGGGGGAAGGTGTGGTCTCTTTTGTTCTTGGATCGTTCCCTGGGCAGTATCCAGGTGGCATTTTCGAAGTTCACCTCATCACCATCCATCGCGGCAACTTCCATGACTCTCTGGCCCATAATCATTAGCAGCTTGATGAAATCGCCATACATGCCGCCAATGGATTCCGCGGAGCTCCAGATTTTCTTTATCTCGCCATTGTTCCAGGGGCGCTTGGTTGGCTCTTCGTTGTCGAACGGCTTCTCGATGTCGGCCATTGGATTGCTCGTGATCTTTTTGCGTCGCTTGGCCCACTTAAAGAACACATTGAAGGCTTGCCATGTGCGGTTGGCCATGTAGGGCTTATTTTCGTCTATCAGAGAGTCCAGGGCGTCCTGTACATGGTTTTCTGACACATCGGGTAAGGGCCATTTGAGCCACTGTTTCCCGGCTCTTAGTAGGATTCGTTTGGTTTCCTTCCAGGTGCGGTTTTTCTTTTTCTGGATACACCACTTGGTGATAAATTGCTCAACCATGGTTTCATAAGAATTGTCCAGATTGTCTAACTTCAAAGCGATGGCTTCCTGGCTCTTTTTCTTCTCCCGTACCGGATCGCCGCCGGCATCTACGGCTTCGCGGATTTCTTTGGCTTTTGCCCGGGCATCCACAATAGAGACCAAAGGGTAGCGGCCAAGGGAGACATGGCGCAGGGTTCCCTGGTACTGGCCTACCTTTACCCGGTAGGAGGTTCTGAAGCTCATGGCACCACCGGGGTTCACCCTCAGCTTGAGGTAGGATACGGTGGTATCTTTACAGGTGACATCCTTCTCCAAAACGGTAATGAAGCTTTTGAATTTCTTGCTTTGGAGGGTTAGGTCGCGGAATTCAAATTCCTTGTAATCGTCCTTAAATTCCTCTGGGAAGTAGGGTTCCCTCTTGTTGGTAACATTTTCCATAAAACGGCTGATTCCCGGATTTGGTAACTTTTGGTAACATTTGTGTGCTTAATGCGATGAAAGAAGTATGGTAGGAAATGAAAGGTTTCGCAAGGTAAAATATTAAGAAAACCAATAATCTACCAAGATATTTTCTTGAGAGTGCAACTTATTGAAATCGTATGAAATTACCAAAACTCTGATTTGTAATCAGCCGGTCGTAGGTTCGAATCCTATCGCCAGCTCCATTTTCTGAAAAACAATTGTGATCCGTGCAAGTCCATAATCCGGCTGATTGCTTTTTATGCACCGGTCGTAGTTATTTTCTATCCCCGTGCGAATAGAGAAATCCGACCTGCCATCCATGGCGCGACTCCAGTTCACTAAATAAGCCCCAGCCCGGACATCCTTGTCCGGGCGTTCGCCTCGCGCGAAGCATGCTTCGCGTACAACGCGTAATTACCGAAAGTGCGGTTTCCTCTAGGGGGGGGATAGGGGTTGTGGCAGTTGCTTATTGCTTTAGTTGGCTAAGAAGAAATCGAGCTGCCAGGGAGGGATTTGATTTCCAGTTTGAAAGTTTTAGCGAAAACTCAATAAACTTAGACGCTTGTTTTCTGTCGTTTAAAGCAATGCTGGCGGTTAAGCCTGCTAACAGCGCATAGTCTAAACCTTGTTGCGGTAAATGATTCTGTGTCTCCAATATTGACTGGGAAAAGTTAATAATGGAATTGTAATCGCGTGTCCCGACGGCATGGAACATGTTGAACCAATTTTTCGTGTTTTTAGGGAATCTATTATAGCATTTGCTGTTAAGTAATGTTTTCCAGACCTGATCTGCAATTTTGGGGCTGGTAAAAGGATTGATTGTCACTGCTAGTTTGTAGGCGCTGTTTGTCAAAAGAAATTCACGATTGGAATAGTCAGAGCAATTAGAGGATTCCAATTGTAATACTCTTATAGCTTCTTCGATTCCAGGGGGCAGCATTAGGGGCGAATCTGTTTTTTCCAAAATGGCAGTTGCTGTATTTCGAGCAAAATATTCTTTTTCTGATCGTGTGAATGCGTTTGTTGGGGTAGATTTATCCCAGTTTGCTGCGGGTCGTTTTTGCGTTATTTCAAGAAGTGGAATCGGGTTTAAATGTAACCAGGTTAATTCTACGGTGCTCTCTGTTAAGTAACGGCTTTTTGGAGCATTTAATCCGACGTAGGGAAAATAGTCTGAATTCACTGGAGCGCCAAATGAACTAAAAAATGCTCGTAGTGTTTTTTTATCACCAATACGGCGATATTCGAGATCATATTCGTTGCTAATGTTTACTCGTTTTAAGTTGTTTGCTAATCCTGGTTCTTTAAAAATCCATCTATCTATTTTCCATGAGCGGGGTTTTTTGCTCGCCACAATGATGATGTTTGCGTCATCGGTATTAAAAACGGCGTAGTCTTCAAAATTATTATCAAGGGCGACAAAGATAGATGATAATATTTTGAAGTTCGTTTCATATAATTGTAACCATTGAGTAAATAGGCCGTCATCTGAAAGATGCGTTTTGATCTGTGTGTAGAACTCGTCGGTAAATAAGCTGGCGACGCCACTTACCCAGGGATTAGAGGGTTCTGAGACGATTAAGTCATATTTGGACTTTCGGCTTGAAAAGAAAGTTTTGGCATCTTCGTAATGTATATGGCTGCGTGGATCATGGTATACCTTAGAAACGGTGTCGCCAAATAGTTGTGCACCCTCGACGATAGCCGGTTCAATTTCTATTGTGTCCACTTGCTGTATTTGTGCTGCGCCCAATAAAACATGACTTGTTAGGCCTGAGCCCATACCTATATTGGCTACCGTTTTGATATCTTTATTTAGAGCCAGTGGAACTGCAGCGGTTATTACCATGGTTGTTTCATCCATAGACGCCTCAGTGTGTGAGGCGGCTATTTTTGCATCAACTTTTCCGTTTGTTTTTATTATTACATCTCCTGCCGCGGACTTGCTAACCGAAATTGAAGCGGTTTTTCCATCTCTATGAAAAATTATCTCATCATCCTGGCTTGATTTTCCCGTTCGATATACGCCAGAGTTGATTTTCTTGAAATCTGGTGTTGCGAAAATAGCGACTATAATGCTAACTCCAAAAGCAGTAGCAATTGCAGTTTTATGATGTCTCTCCAGTTTTTGCTTTTGCGCAAAAAATATAAACAAAATTGCAGTGCCAATTGAAATGTCTATTAAGGCTCCCATTTCAATTAACCATTTCACACCGGAATATGGCATAACTAAATGTACCGCAAGTGTGATACCTATGATTGCGCCTAATGTGTTGAAGGCATAAACTTTGCCGATGTTTTTCTCACCTGCAGTTGTATTAATTAAACTGTATGTGATTAATGGTAAAGTCATTCCTGCAAGGAATGTGGTTGGGATCATAATTGCAAGCGCTATACTATGGCTAACAAGGGTGAAAAATAAATATCCATTTTCTGACTTGTTTAACCCGCCCATGATGAAGCTCATAAAGTCAAAGGTGTAGTGGTATGCCGGGATAGTCAATAGGGCACAAATACCCATTAGTATTTGCACATTAGCTACATATTTTATTGGTGAAGAAATCTGTTTTATTCTACGGTTGATCCACAGGCCTCCAAATGCCAAGCCGGTGATAAAAGCGCTTAGCATTAGCTCGAATGCCTGCATTGTCGAGCTTAGAACCATGCTTAACATTCTGATCCATGCTATTTCATAGAAAAATGAAGCTGTGCCCGTTAATAAAGCTACTGCGAGCAAAATTTGAATTTTGTTTGAAGGTTCTCCGACATGTTGCTTTTTGTCTTCTATTGTTGCTGCGGTACCATGATTTCCTATGACAGTTGAAATTTTCCATGTGATCAAAGCCAGTAGTACGTTAAGGATTCCGGCGATCAATATTGCGCCCGGTAGCCCCAAGCTTGGAATGAATATGAAAACTCCTGCGAGCACCCCCATTGCGGCCCCAATACTGTTAGTGAAGTAGAGGGCTCCTAAGGTTTTTCCTGATTGTTCAGGTGATATTCTGATTATGGATGCACTCATAAGGGGGAATGTCGTGCCTAGCAGGATGGATTGGGGTAAGATCAATAATCCCGCCAACGTCCATTTTGTTAACGTAATGGAAGCGCTGCTATCCAGTACCGGCACAATGGTTTCAAAAATAACCGACATAGTTCCAGTGAAGTACTGGTGGAAGGTAATGGCAAGAATCCCAATTATTCCTTCGGCTAATGCATAAATTAATAGTGGATTTTGTATTTTGGTAGTAAACCGGGCAACAACAAATGCGCCAATGGTCATGCCCCCCATAAAAATGAGTAAAACAAGAGTTTGCGCGTAGGCAGCATGCCCGAGAAGCAATTTTAAATAGTGTGCCCAAATAGATTCATATATTAAACCGCTGAAGCCAGAGATAGTGAACAGCAAAAGTAAAGCTATCCTAAATTTTGAGTCCATTGAGAAATCCGGTAGCAATTTGGTTGGGGGAAATTTATTTACGTATGCAGAAACTATGCCCCTTTGCTAGCCAGGAAAAATTGAAGGATCAGACAACCGGGCTCGGAGGATACCTTCTCAGCTTAGGTTTCAGCTATGTTGTTGTCCCAAGCGGTATGGGGTGCGATTTTCTCTGCTTACTGCCCGAAAATTGAGCGTGCTGTTAAGCTCTGTGTGAGGGTATCCGTTAATGCACGCTATGCTCGTCAGATGAAATTTCGGCTACAACGGGATTCCACTCCGGTTCCTTTCTAATTGAATCGTAAAAGCGAGCCGTGCCTATGACGTGCTAAGTTCGATCAAGGTCGGCGATTTGATAGGGCGGGCTCGTGGAGCACCCGCCTTTTTGTGCAAAGGAATTAGAATCCAATATTTCCTGGTGGGAAAACGCGTTTGGAACCGTTGCCAGCCAAGTGGAAAGTTTATTGCGCCCTTATTAATAACCAATAAAAACAACATGATACAGTATCTAAGTCGGTCGATGGTCTCAGATTTGACATGTTTCAATCCAATACTATAAATTAAAAACGTTTTCCCGTTGCCGAAGGCTTTTGCAAGTCTTCTCCGCTTTGTCCTGGTTAACCAAAGTTAATCCAGGTCTTTCTGCTTAACATTGATTGAAGCGTTTTTATATTGAGTCGTTCATTTCTCTTACTTGCTTTTGCTTGCATAATTATCCTGTTGAACGGGAGGGTGGTAGCTGAGGACGATATTGTCACTGGAAAGTTTGTGGTCAGTTTTACGGCTGCGGGGCAAAAAGACTGGGTGGTTAATGCCCTGGAAAACAATGTCTATAAAGACTTGTCCGGTTACGAGCGGGTGATTCCATTTAAGAAGCTGGCGCAGGAACAAGACTGCTTTAAACCCCGTATGCCCTGCATTCTTGCGCTTTACAAAAAACAACAGGTCGATGCATTGATGCTGGCGGTCGTTGATGTTAGCGGCATCGATTATGAAGTATACGATGTTCAAAACGAGTCTCTGGTGAAGACCGGTTCCATTCCTATTGGTCAAGGTTCCAGTTTACTTAAGTTGAGAATGGGGGCTTTTGAAGCATTCAAGCCTTTTTTGGAAAAAGGCGGTATTCTGGAAAACCGCCAATACAAAACCGATTCGGTTTCCGTTGAGTTTGGTCAGCAACAACATCAATTCAATGACACCAGAATACGCTTGTTGATTTTCCTCGCGATACTTTCCGTTTTTCCTTATTTTCTTTCGTTTGTCGGCAAACCTTTGCGACATCCGGAAAGATCGCGCATCGTGTTGCGTTGGTTTTATCCGTTTGTAATTGGTTGTCTGTCGCTGATCGCTTATCAATACCAGTTAGAGACCAGCGCGGCCGGTACCGTTTTCGATGTGATATTGAAGGTGTCTGATGGCTACCATTGGATTATTACGGGGCTGGGTGGTGCGGTTTGGGGCTATTTTTTCATTATCAATTACAAAATTGTTGTGCCGCATTTGCAAGGCTTGGAGCGTATTAAGCCTAAGAACATATTGCCTGTGTTGCAGTCTTGTCTCTACACGCTGCTTGTCAAGTCCGCTTTTTTGCTTTTATTCTATGCGGGCTTTTTTTACGGGGTTTATCAGGTAGGTACGCTGTTTTCTTTAAACCAGGAAGTGATTCTTTTGTTGTTGATTCCCTTGTCCGGATTATACGTTCTCTATTGGGCCGGGCTGATATTGGATGTGTTTTCCATGAGTCTGGATGTGAGGCTGGCAGAGGGGAAGCCGGACTATAGCAATGTGTGGAACGAGAAAGTACGCAAGTACTTTATCGCACACCTGAAAAGAAATGGTGTCAGTCTGAGTCGAAAACTGGTCGATGATGTGGTTTTCCTGGCAGGACAACACAGGGGTGTGATCTTTTATGGCGGTGGATTCAGTCGTCCGAGAATCGCCATTGAAAAGGATTTGATTAAATTTGCTCTGGGGGATATTGATGATTTTAATCCTCAGGAAACCTCCGTCTATGTTAAAAAATCCTTCGGTACCATTGTGCGCCAGGAAAGCTTACTACAGTTAGTTGCCAATCTGGCCCCACAGACACAAACCCGAAAACGGCAAACGCCGCGCGCCGATAGAAAACGGGAAAAGGCTTTTCAGTCTGTGCGGTACTTCTTTGAAAGGACGGTTGAGCGGGAGATAGAGGGGAGGCTTGAGCGAGGCGCCGGGGCGCGTACACAAGGTTTACGAAATTCCGCAAACGTGTTGGAAGGGGTGGTGTTACCCCAGTTGGCAGGTAAGGACCAATTTCCCTCTTTAATGTCGGATAATCGCGATGAAATGGAAATTGTCGCGCAGTTGTTGATTGACAATTCTTTCAAGCACGACCGCTATGATATCGAAGCGGAAGTGGATGATTCCAGTGAGCATGACCGTGATTTCTTGTTTGGTACCCTGCTGCATAAATTCGGCGGCTTGTTGCGCCGCGATGATGTTTTCTCAACGCTCTATTTTTATTTTCGTTACAAAAAAGGCGTACAACGAAAACCCTACAATTTTCTTTTGTCCAAATATTTCGCCATAGTGGCCGATGCCTTTGTGGTACTGAATTTCGGTCTCAATCACTTAATGCAACATTTGTATTACCAGGTCACAAAAAATGATGCACCCTTGACAAAGAAAGGGGCTGACTCGGACATACTCAAAAGCCAGGATGAAATATTAACCCAGACAAAGAAATTAGTGGCTGAACGTAAGGCGAAAGTGATTCAAACAGATGAATTGGAAAGACTGGTTTGGTTGTCCCGGTTTTGCCAAGATGCCATAGAGAGTCGGGAAGAAAACACACGGGCGCAGAGATTGGTGCGTTGGGCTGTTTCTCTGGGTGTGCTTTATGTGGTATCCGTGGTGTTGCTCAATGCCTATAACTACCACCCCATTTACCAACAAATAATTGAACAGGAACGACAGGAAATAGCGAAAGCTATTAAAGGAACCTCTGATTAACTCCACGAATGGCATATATGGGTACGAAATCGTCAATTGCTTCGTTGCCTACATGGATGTAGGCAAGGGGCGAGAGCATGGAGCGGGAGCTTTGAAAAATTTGGAAATATTCCCGATATTCCCTGCATTTTCCCCACAGGGATGTGGTGAAGGCGCGTGAGAATGGATCGGAAGCTTTTCGCCTCGCACTTAACAATTTTGTCCCCATCTCTGCTCATCCAGGAATGAATCAGAGGTTCCTAAAGATAAACAAGAGAAACAACGGAAACTACCATGAGTGACAACGAATTAAACAATAATTTAAGTAACGAAGTGGCGGTGGAAAAGCCGAGTAAAGGGTATTTTCCATTTTTTAATAAAGGTACTCAAGCGGTCAGGCAATCCAGCGCCGGGGCCGGTTTGGTGGGGCTGGTAGGGTTTGCGTTTATGTTGCTCGTGGCTTCGGTGTTTTTTATAACCGAAAACTACTTTATATCCATGTTTACCATATCCGTGGGCCTGTTGATCTATGTGACCGGTTTGGATCTGATCATACTGACATTTTCCACTTTCATTATATTTTTTTCATCCAAGCATCTGAATACGCGTGCCACCTCGATGCAGGAAACGATTGTCGCTTTGAAAAATCTTCTGAACATCAAACGAGGTAGGGATGGCAGTATCGCCGTGGGGCCTATTAACAGCAATGTCCCCATACAGTTACCGGACAACTCGTTAAGCCGGGATATTCAGGAGATCGTCTCCGCCGGAAAAAGTTTTGAATATGCTGAATTTGTGGCTCATTCCTATTATGTGGAATGTCACGAACTGTACGAATCTTCCAGTTCGAATTTCGATTTTGTCTCAGCGACGATGCCCTTGTTCGGTTTGATCGGCACTATTATCGGTCTCATTGCCATGTTCGATAGCCTGGGGTCTGATGTGACGGTGGAATCTCTTTCACCCCAGTTGGCACTGGCTCTGAAAACCACGCTCTACGGTGCCATATTTTCATCCATATACAAAATTATTGGTACTCGCTTTGAGCGCAGAATGGTTGATCTGGATTACGACTACGATTCTTTGTGTCGTGCCTTGCAAGTCATCATAGAGAATAAAAACTCAATAGAGGTAGTGCGATGAGACGTTATGCGGATCCCCCCAAGGGAAGAAGAACGCGGGGAGAGCCCTGGATGATCATCTATACGGACCTCATGACCATTATCATGGTGTTTTTCGTCATACTATGGTCGCTTAATCAGGGTAAGGACATTGGTATCAGTGAAACCGTCGGCGATGTGACAGCCCGAATGCTCAGTCTGCCGGGTGATGTTTTGTTTCCGCCAGGTAAGCATGATCTTTCTGATGAAGGTCGGGAGGTGTTCAAAAACATTTTCTTTGACGAAACCGGTCAAGTGCTCAATTTCCAGACCGGTGGTTTGACCAAGCGTCTACTGGTGATTAACGGTCATACCGACGGAGATGGGGAGAAAGAGAAAAACCTGGAGTTAGGTTTTCAAAGAGCCTATTCCGCTTACCGGGAGGTGAGTAAATACAGCGGGGAGTTGCCGGATCATGTGGTGATTTGTACTCACGCGGATAATTCGCCGCAAGTGGCGGTGCCCAGGTTCGAAGGTGCTATGTCCAAGGCGCAAAGGGATATGTTGAGAGCCTCCAAATCTCAAAACCGTCGCATCACTATCGAAGACAAAATTATCAGCGATTTCGATACACAATGAGAAGTCGCGCCGCTAACCCTGCTCAGTCAGAGCGGAAATCTTTTTGCTTCAAGCTGGGCACCAACAGCTTGGTCCTTACGCTTGCTGTGTTGGTTTGTTCCGCGCTCGCGGTGCAGGCGAACGTGCTAAATTGGAGTTACTTGAGAGGATTGAGTGATAGTTTGTCGTTCTTTCTCGGCTTGTTTTCCATAATCTTCGGAGTTGGTTTTTTTAATTTCTGGCGCTTGGGTGAGAAAAGCGTGTACGTGTTTCATTTAGAGCCAAAAAACCAACTGGCCTTTGGGGTTAACGTGCTCTATGAATACAAGCGCCTGGCTTTTGGTATAAGCCGACGTTTGGAGATCACGGCCACAGAATTGCCGATTGTTTTGCGCCGCTTGTTTTGTGTTCTTGTCGTGTTCAATATTTCTCTATTAACGCTGGATAATGTGGGTTTCGAAAAGCTAAAAAAGCTACCTTCAAAAATAAGTCTGTCGGAGGTTGAGTATTGCTCCAGCACAGTGCAAAAACTGGAAGCTGTTCAGCCAAAGGAAGGTTGTGAGTTAATCCTTAGGGCCTATAAACTGGGTTATGCGAAAAGCCTGGGGCAGTGTGAACCCAAAAAACCGGATCCGGCCAAAATGCGCGCGTGTGAAAAGAGACGTGAAGACGAGCCCTATTTGCACTACATGACACGATTGTTAAGCACTTCGGTGCAGAGCAAAATTGAGAACTTTACTGAGGACAAGGTTCGGGAAGTTGAGACAAAATTCAAATTACAATTGGATAAACTGGAGGAGTTGAAAGACTATCAATCCTACGCCATAAAAGCATCTCCAAGGGCATCACATCATATCTGGACCAATCTGCCCTATCCGGGAAATGCGTTTGTGCAAAAGTTTCGTGAACTTCTCAGGCCCAACTACTGTGTTAAGCGCTTTCAAAATCAAACCAACACCATTGCCCTGGCACCAGACGATGAGAGAAATAGCAGCCGTTTGTTTGAGCATGTGTACGGCCAGTTATTGTTCAATCCCAAAAGCGATATTACCGTGGGTTTTTGCAAAGAATACCAAATCCATTGGAATTCCGCTCCGGACACTTGTCAGAAACTGGTGGCTAATCCCGTGGCAACACTGGAACAGGAAAACGTAATGGAGCAGCTGGGGCTGGTTTTGAAAAGGCATGACGTCACTAACGCTATACTCAACCTGGAGGAGCAACTGCAAAAACTAAGCCGCTCTTCGGAGCAAGAGCAACCGGGTAATGATCGTTCCCAAAATAGTGCTGATGCGCAATCCGGGCAAAGAACCAAGGGTAAAATCATAAAAAATAAAATTGCCAGGGGTAAACAGCAAATTCGTTCCAAAAATGAGATCGTCAGTTTTCAGTGCTTTATGCAGAACAGCGAATTCCCGGCGACTACCGCTACAGAGAGATTTAAAATGCACGGTTCAGAATTTGAGGTGCGTACCCGAAGTTTTTCATTGCCAAAGACAAAAGGCGATTCGCAAATTGCCATGTACAATGAGCTGACAAAAGTTTTGGAAAACCGGTTCCACTATTCTCAACTGATCAGCCGCTCGGATATCGATATTGCGGGGAGCGGTGTGCGCGATGCCGATCAGCTGAACCAACCCTTGTACTTGTTGGCCCGACTGGAAATATTAAAAAATGCCGACATTTTTTTAGGCAACAGTTGGGTTCTTGATCGTGAAGATTTGTTGGATGTCTATCCTTATCATGTTCACTTGCAAAACTATGTAAAGAGTTTTCGTGAACAATACCAACAGGGGCACGGGCGGTTGTGAGAAGAATTGTGAGCAGGATTTTGAACAAGCCGTTAATTCAGTGCTTTACTATGTCGTTGCTACTGTGCTTATGGCACAGCACAGCCTACGCTGATAAACCCTATTTGGAACAAAACCGTCTGGCATACATAGAAAGCGTGCTACGGGCTTTTGATAAGGCCAAATTGCAAAGCCTCAGAAACGCCCAGGCCTATATCCATGCGGTGGAAAGAAATAACTGCCGCTCCGATGTTACCGAGCTGAAAGTTGAGTGTTTGCTGAGGTTTGCCAAAAACAACTGCCGTGAATTGGGGGTTGATGAGTCACGAGTGGATTGTGAGCTGTATTCCGACATTATTATTGTGAATAAACTCAGTGAAAAAACCTTTATCAGTCGTTCAGAGCGGTATCGCTTATTGAAAAACGCCAATGAAGATTACCGCATTGTGATGGACAACCGGCTGCAACAAAAATATGCCGGACTGGTGACTCAATTCTCACTAAGTCCTGCGGCCAAGTGCAAAGTATCGGATTATGCTTGCATGGCCGCAGCGTTGGACCACTTCTGCCTGGACTATACCAATTCACAAAGCTTGTCCTGGCAATACTGTATGAGCGCTACTTTGTGGTTTATTGGTACAAGCAAACTGGAATAATATGTCTACAAAAATAAATAAAGCCTTAATCAAGGAAATGCAAAACCTGGACGCGGCCGGTTTGCTCAGAACCGAAGCCATGGTTACACAAACCGAAAACATGGAAGTGTGTTTGAGCGAGGCGGATTGTTTCCTGGATTTTGTCGGTACTGATTTGCTGGGTTGGAAAGCCAATAAAAAACTTAAAAAGGTCGCGCAGGATGCCTTGAAGCAATATGGTACAGGCAGTACGGCTCTTCGAAGTTCTGTTGGTACAATGGGTATACACCGGCAACTGGAACAGGCTCTGGCTCGGTTTCTGGGTGTTGATGACGCCATGGTGCTGGGCTCCGCCTATTTGGCTAAGCTGGGTTTGTTTGAAACCTTGACCAATGAGCGCGATACTTTGTTTCTCGATGAGATGTGTAACCCGGGTTTGTACGATGGGGCGCGCATGTCCTCTGCCAATGTGGTGCTGTACCGCCACAAAGACTATGAGCATCTGGAGTACCACCTCAAATGTTCTCAAGGTGCCCGCTACCGACTGGTAGTGACTGATGGTGTTTTCGCAAGTAGTGGCGAATGCGCAGATTTAAGTAGTATTTTAAAGCTCACCAAGGACTATGATGCCATTGCTGTTGTGGATGACAGTCTTGGTTTGGGTTTATTGGGCAGCAACGGCAGCGGGTCATTCGGTCATTTGCTATTGGAAGACCGGCCAGGGTTGATGGCCGGTTCCTTTGCGTATGCGCTGGGTAATGTGGCCGGTGGGTTTATTGCCGGCGAACAGGAACTGATCAACTGGCTGAGGCTCACTTCAAGGCCTTATTTAATCTCTGAGCCGCTGTCACCCGTCAATGCTGCCACCGTTTTGTATGCGTTGGAGTCGCTGCAGCAGGATCAATCCATCCTCGAAAAACTCAATGCCATTTGCAAATATGCCAGAAGTCAAATCACCAAAAAACGCTGGAAGCTGCTGCGTACCAAACATCCCATTGTAAAAATCAATGTCGGCAGTACCCTTAATGCACAAAAAATGGTTGAACACATGTATCAGAACAAAATCCTGGTGAGCGGCTTGTGTTATCCCAATACCCCGGAAGGGGCATCCTTGCTGAAGTTTAATATATCCGCGCGCCACAGTGAGGCTCAAATAGACCAACTGGTAGATGCTTTGGAGCAGGCCTTTGCCAGCCTGGAAAAATAGAAAAGCCAGGGTTAATAAAACCAAGGTTAATAAAACCAAGGTTAAAAAAACCAGGGCTAAAAAACCGGGCTAACAGAAGGGTTTAGAACATAGCATTTTCTATTATTAGCATTGATTGCGCTCGGCTCCCTGCTTGCCCGGTTTTCATTTCCAGGGAATTCTTGGGAAAAATAGCGCTAACTTGCTATTTTTATTATATATTATCCAGATTCTCTCGGATTCGGGTTCTCATTTAAACAAAACTCCGTAAATAGGATATACTCACTCGGCAAGCCAAATAAAACGGCTTGTTTTACTAATATAAATTCTGCAGCCATGAACATCAGCGTTAGTAAACTCATTGTCAATTACATGGAGCGTCTAGGCATAGACACCATCTTTGGTATGCCTGGCGCACATATCCTGCCGGTTTATGATGGTCTTTATGACTCGCAAATTAAAAGTGTTCTTGCCAAGCATGAACAGGGCGCGGCCTTTATGGCCAGTGGCTATGCGCGGGATTCCGGAAAAATCGGTGCTTGTATTGCCACCGCAGGGCCCGGTGCAACGAACCTGATAACCGGCATTGCCAATGCCTATGTCGACAAGCAGCCGGTTTTGGCGATTACCGGCGAAACCTCCACCCACATATTCGGCCGCGGTGGTTTGCAGGAAAGCTCCGGAGAGGGCGGAAGCATTGACCAGAATATTCTGTTTAAAGGGATTACCCGCTATAGCCGCATGATAGAGCGTACCGACTATTTGGGTAACGTTTTAAATCGCGCATCCAATATTCTACTGTCTTCCAATCCCGGGCCGGTATTGCTCAGTCTGCCTTTTAACGTGCAAAAAGAGCAAGTGGACGCGAGTATTCTGGATGACATCAAGACTGAGCGTAATCCCCATGCCGGGCAGCCTGAGAGCAGTCAGTTTTCGCAGGCCATCGAATCGTTGACGGATCTCATTGTTAAGGCTGAACATCCCATTATTATCGCCGGCTACGGCTGTGTCAGAGCTGGATGTCAGCAAGAGCTTACCGAACTCAGTGAGTTGATGAGCATCCCCGTGACTACCAGCCTTAAGGGTAAGGGGGCGGTCAATGAAACATCCGCTTATGCCCTGGGCAGTATGGGGGTAACCTCATACGGCAATGCCCGCCAATACATTTGTGACGAAGCGGATTTGTTGCTGGTTCTGGGGGCCGGGTTCAATGAACGTACCAGCTATCTGTGGCAAAAGGAATTATTAAAAGACAAGAAAATCGCCCAGGTCGATATTGATGAATCCCAGCTGGAAAAAGTTTTTAAGGCGGATGTTGCCATTCAGGGTGATATCAAACAGGTGATTTCCGGCGTTCTCAATAACATCAAACGCAACAAGCTTTCTGCAAAGGATAAAGATAATATTTTGCAGGCGGTGGACAATCTGAAGACGGACATTGGCCAGGATGCGGAGACGTTTAATCAGCGTTTTGATTTGGTGAAACGATTCTTTAATGACCTTGAGAGAGCCTTCCCGCGCGGTATTCGTTTGTTTGATGATAATATCATTTTTGCGCAAAATTTTTTTAATGTCTCTACGGAAAATAGCTATTATCCCAATACGGGTATTTCCTCATTGGGTTATTCTATACCGGCCGCCATTGGCGCTCAATTTGCGGAGCAAAAGCCGACTTTTTCCGTTATAGGCGACGGCGGTTTTCAAATGTGCTGCATGGAAATAATGACGGCGGTGAATTATCGTATTCCGCTCAATATCATCATGTTCAACAACTCCACTATGGGTTTGATTCGCAAAAATCAGCACCAACAATACAATGAGCGTTATTTGAATTGTGATTTTGAAAATCCTGATTATGCGTTTCTGGCCCGCTCTTTCGGCATCAAGCACAAGCGTATAGAAAACGCTGATGACCTTGATGGTTTGTTCGACGAGCTGGACTTTAGTAAAGATATTAATCTTGTTGAAATCATGATTGATAAAGATGCTTTTCCAAATTATTTTTCCAAACGTTAAAACCACGTCAACAAAATGAAAAGTGATCCGTTTCAGGCGCTCAATAATTTCCTGCAATCGCGCTTGTATCATATTCATTGCCGCAGCATCGCTGCTGATCTCGATGACCTGGTTCAGGAATCAGAGCCGGACACGGATAAGTCGCTTGCCTTGTACGAGCAAGTAATTCCCATGGTTGAAAAGGAATTGTGGTGTGGCGAATGTGACAAACAGTTACAAGAGCAGTATTCGTCGATCTGTCGGGAAATGGAAAACCATATCGCAGGGCTTGCAAGCGATACTCGTCACAACTTTATTATTGTGATTCCGGTTGCGGATCGTCCCCGGCACCTGGAAATTTGCCTGAATAGCCTCCTGGAATTATGTGGCAGCTTTAACTATGGCGGTAGAAGCCAGCAAGCCTATAACAAAGTATCGGTGGTTATCGCCGATGATAGCCAATCGGGTGAAAATATTCGCGCGCATCATAAGCTGGCTGAGGCGTTTACGAAAAAAGGTTTGACTACAAAATATCTTGGCGCGGATGAGCAATACGATCTGGCTAGTCAGGTACTCAAAAGCGGCGGTCTAGGAGAGGTGCTTGGCAAGTTCCAACAAAACCGTTTTTATCACAAAGGGGCTTCCATCACGCGGAACATTGCTTATCTGTATCTAAGGCGGGTTGTGGGCAGGTCCGATAACACGCTGATATACTTTATTGATAGCGATCAGGAATTCAGGCTCAACTGTACGGTCCAAAAACAGGGTGCTCAAGAGCAAGATGTTATGGGTTTGAATACCTTCTATCATTTGGATAGACTGTTTAGCAAAAATGATATCAAGGTTTTGACCGGTAAAGTGGTGGGCGATCCGCCGGTGTCGCCTTCTGTTATGGCGGGGAAGTTGCTGAATGATATCCTGGATTTTCTTGAACAAATAGCATCGGTTGATCCTGAAACTGCTTGTTTATTTCATCATCGGGACGTAATAGGCAATGACGATGCTGCCTATCACGATATGGCGGCATTGTTTGGTTATGCGTCTGAGCGAACGAGCTATCGTTATGCCTGTACGCAAACGGGGGAGCACAATAATGGTTCCTGCTTTGCCCGTTTCGCAAATCAGTTACAACGGTTTTTTGATGGTGAACATCCTACCCGGCATATGTTTTTCCATTACGAAAATATTGATGCCAGCCTGAAGCCTGCGCGGACGGTTTATACCGGTAATTATGTAATACAACCGGAAATGTTAGATTGGTTCATACCGTTTGCCAATTTGAAGTTACGCATGGCAGGGCCTGTGTTGGGCAGGTTGCTGCGCAGTGACGTGGGGGATCAGTTCGTTACGGCCAATTTGCCCATGCTGCATAAACGCACGGTTGAAGAAAAAGGCCGGTCTGAGTATCGTCCGGGTATTGCTCGGACGGACGAGAACATTGATCTTTCCGGGGAATTTGAACGCCAGTTCTTCGGTGACGTTATGTTGTTTAGCATCGATGACTTAACCCGCAAGGGTTATCCGTCGGTGTTGCCCAAGCAACAGGAAATCGAGACAACGATTTTGAGCGTCGAAGACAGGTTGCTGCAACAGTATGCGGACCAACATGAACATATCACAAAATCGCTGGAGCAATTATTTCTAGAACTTAACAAACCGGAGCATTGGTGGAATGTCCCGGTTTTGCAGGAAACTTTGCCAGAGCTTGACGCGGCAAGAAGGTCGTTCAACAGCTTTGTTGACAATATGCAATTAAATTTTGGTGAAAGTGCCATTACGTATCGACGCATTCAGGACAGCGCTATTAGAGAGGAATATCGAACATTGATACTAGATGCGATTCTGAGCTATCCCAGGGTGAAAACAGTGTGGCGCGAACTGGTTTCGAGTAACGACTAACAACAAACTTTATACATATGAACGTTTTTATTCTCAGTACCGGCCGCTGTGGGTCTATGACATTTAGTAAGGCTTGTGAGCACATTGCTAACTACAGCAGCGGCCATGAAACCCGCTTGCCGCTGATTGGAGAGGATCGGCTGTGCTATCCGCAAAACCACATCGAATCGGATAACCGGCTGTGCTGGATTCTTGGTCGACTGGATGAGGTCTATGGCGACAATGCCGTTTATGTGCATTTGAGCCGTGACAAGCAAAAAGTGGCCGAGAGTTACGCGCGCCGAACGGGTTTCGGTATCATGAAGGCCTATCGAGAAGGTATTTTATTGGGCGGTGTGCCATCGCAATCCACTATGGAAGTCGCACTGGACTATATCGAGACGGTGGAAGCCAATATAAAGCTGTTCTTGTATAACAAAAGCCGCACACTAAAGTTCAGTTTGGAGAGTGCCAAACAGGATTTTAAAACCTTTTGGGATTTTATTGGAGCCGAAGGTGATTATGAGGCTGCGGTAAAGGAATGGGATATACCGCACAATCGCTCAGAATTATAGGAATTGATTCAATCGTTGGTAGATGAAAACTATGCAGCTTACCCCTGATGATCTTGACTATCTTTCTGACAAAGCGATAGCTGCGGCCAAGGAAGCCGGAGCAATCATTGCAAGCTTTGCCGATAAGGCTGTTTCGGTACAGCATAAGGAAAGTGGCGACACCTTGGCCTCGCAGGTGGTGACCGAGGTGGATTTGCGCAGTGAAAAGGCCATTGTTGAAATGCTCCAACCTACGTGTGAGCAATATGACTTAGCCTTATTAACCGAAGAAACTGAGGACGATAAGGCGCGTTTAGAGAAAGAGTATTTCTGGTGTGCAGATCCCTTGGACGGTACGTTGTCTTTTATTGAGTCCATCCCCGGCTATTCCGTGTCTATTGCGTTGGTTTCCAGGTCCGGTGCGCCACTGATTGGTGTGGTTTATGATCCGGTGACGCGTACCTTGTATTCGGCAGTGCAAGGGCAGGGTGTTTTTCGCAATGGTGAGCCTTTCGCCACGCCAGAGCCACAATCGTTGACAGCAAAGCCCTTGGCACTGGTGTGTAATCGTGGCTTTGTTAAACGGCCTGACTATCCGCGCATATACGAGGCCTTGGTGTCTGTTGCGAACCGATACGGCTGTGCTGGAATCCGGGTTATGGAAGAGCATGGTGCCGTGTTGAATGCCTGTCGTGTATTGGAGAATCCCCCGGCTGTTTATTTTATGTTTCCGAAGCCCGGTGTAGAAGCCGGTGGCAGCCTATGGGATTTTGCAGCCGTAGCAGCGTTGTTTTCTGAAGCAGGGCATGTAGCCAGTGATTTTTTTGGGCAGCCGTTGGCGTTGAATCGTGCGGACTCGACTTTTCTGAGCCACCGTGGGGTATTGTTTGCCACGGATGTTTCACTGGCCGCTGAAGTTGGTGAGTTGTATACGCAATCATAGCCAAATTGCACGCTCTAAAAACGTTTAATAATTAATGTGTTATGCGATTTTGCTGGGGCGTGAATATTCACATTTTTGCTCGGTTGGCCTTGTGGTATATTTTTGTGTGGATGCTTTAAGGACTTCGTGAATTGTCTGGGAATTTAAGTGACCTTGCGCCAGTGGTGCGCGGGTCGGGTATTCTTGCAATTGCGGTTTGCTTATTGTTTCAAATTACAGGTTAGATCGCGATCACCAAGAGTGAATAATAATGAGCACAAGTGCAACTAAACTCAATGTCCATAGTAGAGCTGGTTTTGTCAGAAAATCTGTCGAAGAGAATGATATTACAAAGACAGTAATTGATAGCATAATGCCTTACTTTCCAAAAGAAAGTCTGGTTATCGGTGGATGGGTTGACGATAGCAAGCAATACTGGAAAGCTAATTTCCATTGGGAATATCTTTTACGCCATTTGGATAAAGCGAAAGAATTGGATATTGATGCGAAATACAAAAAGAACATTGATTCCATTCGATCCTCGCTTTTAGGTAACAAGCCCAATCCAGCTGAGGGGTATATCAGTAGTCGGGTCATGGGGCAGCCGAAAGATCAATCGGACAAATCCGCTATCATTAAGCGCTGGAAAATTGTAAAACAGGCTAAAAAGGACTTTAAAAAAATAATTGATAAAGCCGGTATTTTGAAGGGCATGGATAAAAAGAAACAAAAAATTTGGTTGCTGGCCGTGGCTCCCGTAGCCAAGCCGGGTACCAGCAAGCACTCTACCGGTTATGCGGTGGATATCGCGGGTGATAACAATAAGATCGTCAGTATCAGTAAAGCACTCGGTGCCACAGTGGTGTTTCCGGAAGGATCCCATGTTCATGTAGAATTTGCCAAAGGCGTCGCAGGTAAAACCTTTACTGCACAGCAGAATATTAAACTACCTTCTGTTTTTGACCTCGATTCGCACTATACTGATGATGCCTGCGTATTGTCACCGGTAGAACTGGCCGAATTGAAGCTTGATATATGCAATGCTTCCACAACAGGTTTGTTTTCCGAAGAAGTACCGCATGCGTGTATTATTCAAGACTTGTTCAACGACAAGTTAGAATCCTGGAATCCCTGAACAAGGAATATACAATGCGCTCATCGCGTCGGTCGGCTCGGTTGACAGACGGTCCCTTTAGTCGGGTAAGTCAACTGATTTTGGGTTTTACTCTGTTGTTATTTGGTTGTGTCGCCCAATCGGGGCCGACTCTTTTAGCCGATGCATCCAAAGCAAGTGACGTAAAAGCAGACGATGCTAAGGCCGCAAATGCGTTGCTGGACAAAGCCATGGCCTTGTATGCGAAGAGCAAGGATGTTGAGGTGGATGATTGCGCGCTGGAAGGGAATTGGAATTTTCGATTGCTGCATTTGATTTCACAGGCGGTTGAGTTGGATCCAAAGGCTACTTTGGCCAGGCTGGATAACTCCAAAGAATTTGGGTTTAAACAAAGTGATTACTACGGTAAATGGAGGCTGGCTGTAACTCAAGCTTGGACCAAAGAAGCGGTAACGGCGGTGATGCGTGATCGCCAATGGTGGCCAACCGTTAATAGTTTCCCCCCTACTAGCGTAGAGTTCCAGGAGAATGGTCATATAGTTCTTAATAGTCTGGACGGCGACAACAAAGTGGGCGAATGGCAGGCCGAAGAGGGGGCCATCCAGGTCAAATATGAAGGCAAAAATGCGACCTTGAAGATCCAAGCCAATAAATATTATTTTCAAATGGGCCAGGCCTGGTTTTATTTTCTTGATCTCAAGGCTAAATCCATAACCATGACTTTTCCTTGGGAAATGCCGGTTGTAGCGGGTCCGCGCGTGGGCGATTGCGGCGATTATAACTTTTGATAGTGTTTTTTAACGCTATTCCCGGTTGCATCCCTTACAAGCCTGGGCCTGGCGCCGGTTGCTGATGTTTGCAGTCCCCACCATCCGCCGTAGTTATATTGTTACGATGTGCTACTATTTTTAGACTTCCTCCGCACTATTGGTTTCTATATCTGCTTGATAGTTATACGAATATTCCGGCTGTTTCCTAAGATCGCCAGTGTTTTTGGGGTATGGTAATTGCAAGAGTGCAAGATTGGGAAAACACTGAAAATCTATCCACTGTGGAGACTGAAAACATTGCAACCAGACCGTGCCGCAACACATTCCAATTCTGATAATGTTTCCGTTGTTAAATCTTCGCCGGCAAGTACGGATAATGGCCAATGGTGTTGTGACAGCTGTCAGGGTAAACAATTTACCAAGCTGTTTGACGCTCCGGGATTTGACGATATCAAGGAAAAGTTCACACTGGTGCGCTGTGATCAATGTGCTTTGGTTTCCGTTCATCCCTTGCTGAGTGAGCAAGAGCTGGGTCCTTATTACAGTGTTCAATACTACGGTAGCGCGGATCAAAAATTTACCGGCCCGGTGGAGCGGTGGACTCGGTTTACCCATGAACGTTTGGCCAAACGAATCCTGAGTTTTTTAAGGCGAAATCCTCGGGGTGGTGACGCAAGCAGACCGCCGAAAGTGTTGGATATCGGTTGTGGTCGGGCCAGTTTACTTAGCGCCTTGGCTCAATTGGGTTGTGACTGCACTGGATTGGAGCGTGAGGACTTTCCCGAACATAAAGACAAAGACAACGTTAAAATTCTTTATGGAGATATAAGTCATAAGGAGCTGGTTGCAGATTCTTTTGATGCCATTGTGATTTGGCATGTGTTGGAGCACCTAGGTTCGCCTCATGAAACGGTGCGAATGGCTCGAAGACTACTCAAACCTAATGGTTTGTTATTGATCGGGGTGCCCAATTTTGGAGGATTTCAGGCCCGCCTGTTTAAACAGCATTGGTGGCATTTGGATTTGCCACGCCATCTTTACCATTTTACTGCCCAGTCATTGGGAACGTTGTTGTCTAAAGAAGGTTTTCAAATAAGAAAGAAGGATACCTTCACCATTGATCAGAGTTTTTTTGGTTTCCTGCAAAGTGCTTTGAACCGGATGTTTCCTGCACAAGCTAATTCTTTGTATGGCAATCTTAAACCGGACGGTAGTGGTGGCGGCCTTTTGTTACCGCAGTTGTTGTTGGCAGGTGGTTTGTTACCTGTCGCGGCAGTGGAATACGTATTGTCCGGGGTTGTAGGTCAGGGGAGCTGTCTTATCTATTATGCCACCGCTGTGGAGAGGGATAACAAATAGTCCTCGAGTTATAGTCTGTTCAAAGAGATTCTGAGTTTTGTGAGAAGCCGCGACAGTAAAGTGCACGCGGCTTTTTTGTGGTATAAATCCAATATGGGTTTTACAATAATGACGCCGATAAACTTGATGCACAGTGTCTATAATATGGTTGACAATACCGGGAAGAAGTTAGGCTATGTTTAGAAAAAATCGAATTCTAATGTATTTTGCGGTTCTATTTTTTTCCGCTTGTTTTGGTCCCAAAACTCCCCAAGAGGTTACCCGGGCGTTTTGGGAGTCCGTGCTACAGAATGACGCTGAGGATGTTGTCGAGTATTCAACGCTGATAGAAACCAAGCAGTACGACCGCTTTTCTAAAGATTGGGTCGGGTTCGAGCCCAGCTGGGGGCGGGTAGTTATGGAAGGTGATAATGCCAGCGTAGAAACCACATTGCGTAAACCGGGCGCACAATCCGAGGAACGGCACTTTACTACGCATTTGGTGCGACGCAACAAGCAATGGATCGTCGATTACAGTCGCACTGCCGACGAAGTGCAGGGCGGTGCGATTGCCGGGTTGTTCGGTAAACTGGGTGAAGTAGGTAAGGAGTTATCCAAGCAACTGGAATCAGCGGCAAAAGAATTCGGTGCAGAGATCGAACGAATGGCAGAGGAGTTGGAGCAACGTGCTGAGCAGTGGGATCCGCAGGCTGATAATGATTTAGAAAGATTCGCTGAAGAGTTGCGCAATAATCTACAGGAATTACTCAGGTCCATTCAGAAAGCATTGGAACAAGATGGGATGTCGGAGCAAGATCGCCGGGTTCTGCAACAAGTGGTCAGTCAGTTGAAACAGGATCTTGAGAATATTCAGCCCAATATAAGATCCATATCCCAAGTTAATCGTAATGTTGCTACTGCTATGCAGCGATTGTTGGATTTGGAAACTCGGGTATCCGATAGGGTACGCGAGCAATGGCAGGATATGGCGCAAAGTCTGGAAGCGGATATGAAAAGTTTGCTGGGGCAGTTGTCTTCCGGTGCTCAGGAACTATGACGTTTTGCCGGTATAGTGTTGTAATTGATGTCTCAAGCCAGTAAGGCATTGCTCCAAAACAGGGGACTCGCTTTCACGGGAATAGACCAAATAGGCGGGTTGTAAATATTCCGGCGTACTGGGGGGCGCGTACAGTTTTCCAGATTGGATATAAGGTTCGGCCAAACGGGAAGGCAGGTAACAGCTGCCTCCGTTGTTCAGTACTAACTGAATGGCAAGCCAGCCAATATTTACAATTTGCCCCGGTTGTTCCAGGTCCGGGAAGGTTTGTGCATGTTGGGTATGAAATTCATGTCCCCATTGGACGTATACATAGTCATCTCCCGGTTTTTCTTCACCTTCATGTGTGGTGACAAACACAAGCTTTTCATCAAATACGTGTTCAACGATAACTCCGGGGCTGTGTCGCGGTGTGTACATAAGACCGATATCCAATGTGCCTTCGATCAAGTGTTGCATGAGGTCTTCTTCAAATCCGATTACGCTGTGTATGACGATTTTATCGGTTTTTTGCCGTAACCAACCCACCCACATAGGAAGAATGCCTTCCCAGAGGGCGATACGAGCACCAATGCGAACTATTGCATGGTAGCGGTCGTGCAGTCCTATCATGTCTCGAGCCTGATCTGCGGTCAATGCCAGGCGTTTCGCGTAAGGCACGAACTGATTCCCGGCAGGAGTAAGAATGGCGCCACTTCGGTTACGAAAAAACAAATACACTCCCAATTCCTCTTCCAGGCGTTTGATACGTGCACTGATGGTGGATTGAGTTAAGCACAGTTGTTTGGCTGCCTCGGCGAAGCTACCGGTGGCTGTGATAGCCAGAAAGGTCTTTGCTTGATTTATATCCATGTTCTGTTTATCGGTTTTCGGTCAATTGTAAAAGTTTTGTAGCTTTTTACGGCAAGTCCCTATTTATCAAGAATTTGATCTAGGCTTCTTTTACTTATGTTTTCTGAATGCTTTCAATTTCAATAGCCATCGAAATTATCGATAGGTAACTGCACAAAATATTGTTTGAACAAATTTGTAGGAGATACTAGCATTTATAACATGTAAATAAAATACACCTTATGGAATTTTCAGGAGAATGGCATGACCGCTAATGTTGGTTTGCAAATCACTACAGGGAAAATGATCGGCTGGATAATTTTGGTGATGGTGTTATGGGCGGCGAATGGGGTCTATGCCGCGAGTCATGTGTTTGACATGACTATTGATGAGGTCACCATTAAAGTGGCCCCCAATTTGGACTACAAGGTATTTGGATTCAATGGTCAAGTTCCGGGACCGCTGATCCATGTGCGTCAAGGCGATCAAGTCACCGTAAATGTGACCAATAATTCATCACTACCCCATACGATTCATTGGCACGGAATTCATCAGAAAAACAGTTGGCGCAGCGATGGTGTGCCGGATGTTACCCAGAAACAAATAGAAGCTGGAGAAAGTTATACCTACAAGTTTAAGGCGGATCGTGTGGGTAGCCTGTGGTATCACTGTCATGTAAATGTTAATGAGCATGTGGGGATACGCGGTATGTGGGGGCCACTCATTGTTGACCCGAAGAAACCCGGTAGTCTGGAAAAGAAAGTAACTGTTGATGCCATCATGATGTTGAGTACCTGGGAATCTGCATCGGCGGATAAGTACGGAATTGGTGGAACCCCCAAAGACTTAGCGGATTTTTTCTCCGTCAACGGTAAATCTTTTCCGTTGAGCCAGCCATTACGGGTAAAAAAAGGAGATGTGGTCAGAGTCCGCTTTTATGGTGCCGGTGGAGCGATACATGCCATGCATAGTCATGGTCACGATATGCTGGTCACTCACAAGGATGGCTTGCCGTTGGACAATCCCTATTATGCCGACACAATTTTGGTGGGGCCGGGAGAACGCTATGACGTGATTATAAAAGCGAACAACCCCGGTCGTTTTATATTTCACGATCACGTGGACACCCACGTCACCGCAGGTGGGAAGTTCCCCGGAGGACCCATTACCGTTATGGAGTATGAAGGCATAGAAATGGAAGATTGGTATGTCTGGAAGGACAAAGTCTATGATCCCAACTTTTTCTACAGCCAGTCCCTAAAAAAGGGTTATGGGATGTTTGATCATGATGAGTTTAAAGGTAAAACCGAAAGTCTGCGACGTAGGAGGAATTAGGTATATGAATAAACTGCTATTTGTATGTGGTTTGATCCTTTCACTTCCGGTTGTCGCCGATGGGGACGCGATTCTTAAAGAAAAATGTATTGAGTGTCATGCAACGCATAGTGACGGGCCGAGAAGCTTGCAGGAACTCTGGAAGTTAAAAGGGCCCAACTTATCCTCGGCAGGACTTAAATACAAGAGTGCCTGGATGAGGCAGTGGTTGACAAATCCTACGCGTATTCGTCCATCTGGAATGTTCTATGGCAACAACATTGCCCCTGGTGCTGAGAAAGACGAAGTCGATGCGAGTAGATTACTAAAGCATATGGCACTATCCGCTGGGGAGGCCAAAGCGGTTACGGAGTCATTGATGAAATACAAAAGGCAACAAAAACTGTTCAAATCCGGCGCCTACAAACAGGGTTCGATCTCTGCGAGTATGGGTGATTTGCTGTTTGTGAAAATCAGAGGTTGTTCCGCTTGTCACCAGATAGAACCTGGTTACGGTGGGGTCAGTGGGCCGGAAATGTATACCGCAGCACAGCGTTTGCAGGAAGATTACATAGTGAGTTTCTTGCTAAATCCACAAGCATGGTCACCGTTGAATTTTATGCCGGCTCTTAAATTAAAAGACCGGGATATCCAAAAGTTTGTGCACTACTTTAGCGCCTTGTCAAAGGAGCAAAAATAATGAAAAGGATAATGTGTATTGTTTTCTGGATGCTGATTTTGTTTTTGGGGCCATTGCATGCGAGGGAAAATACCGAGTCGCCACAAGCGCTTTACAAAACCTACTGCTGGCAATGTCACGGTATGCAGGGTAACGGGATGGGGGTCAATATAGCGGATATGTCCGTACAACCCAGGGACCACACAGACGCCAAGCAAATGTCAGCCAGGTCAGATGAAGAATTGTTTAAGGTTATAAAGGAAGGTGGTCAATCTGTTGGGAAATCCGTTTTGATGCCTCCATGGGAAGGTGTTTTGACTGACGAGGAGATACAGGAGTTGGTGGTGTATCTAAGAATGCTTTGCAAGTGCAAGTAGCGCCTGTGGTGCAGGTTTTTTTGAATAAAAGTGGGTAGGTCTTTGGGTCCCTGGAAAAGGGAATGGTATGGTAATTAACTGGAGTGATAGCTATGAATATCCTATTGAGGAAAATAAAATCGGGAGGAATAATTTTTACCCTGTTGGTATGTATTTTAGGGGCTCCTGCTTTAATGGCAAAAACTGTAAAAGTGAAAATGATCGCAAAAGAGACCACTGTGGAGATCGACAACAAGGGAACCAAGTATCCGGCGTGGACTTTTGATGGCGCAATTCCTGGAAAGCTCGTTCGTGTGCGCCAGGGTGATATCGTGGAATTTGAATTGGTCAATCCCAAGACCAATAAGGAGTCCCATTCCATGGATTTTCACGCGGCAGAAGTGGATGTGCTGGATGAGTTTGCGCCGGTAAAGCCCGGTGAGACTAAAGTGTTCAAATTCAAGGCTAATCGTGCCGGGGTCTGGATGTACCATTGCGGAGCAAGTGTAATGGCACAACATATTGCGCGCGGTATGTACGGTTTGATTATTGTCGACCCTAAAAAAGGCTACACAAAGAAATTCCCTAAGCCGGATAGAGAGTATGTGTTGGTTCAAGGGCAATATTTTCCGGATGCCGAAAATTATAAAGCAATGATAAATAATGAAGGTTCGGCGGGATCATTGATAAATGGAAAGATGTTTCACTACGATCCCGTACATGACCCGGATGCCTCCAAAGTACTGCAGGCTAAGCCCGGTGAGCGCGTACGAATATATTTCGTAAATGCCAACATCAATGAACCAGTTGCCTTGCACCCTATCGCCGGAATATGGGATCGTGTGTATATTAACGGGAATCCCGATAACGTGTTAAAAGATATGGCGACTTATAATGTTGCAGTGTCCGAAGCCGGTATCTTTGATATTGTATCCCCTAAAGATAAAGCCACGAATAACGCCATCGTAGATCACGCCATGAAAGCCGCATTGCGCGGAGCCATAACGGTGTTGATGAATAAGCCTGATGCTGACCCTAAAGCAGGGAAAGGCGACAATCTAATTATTCGGTAGTGAGAACCGCCGGTGGGGTTCACGCTCCACCGGTACAATTTTCTTTGCCAGCTGCGTTATGCTGGATTGAGGAATTTGCCGTAGGATTCCCGGTCCATGTCGACGATTTCAACCGTGATGACTGCTACGGGCAAGCCCATGGGTTGTAGGGCGGCTATAATAGCATTGCTAAGGCGCTTTTTGTTTTCCGAATTACGTCCCGATTTTATCCGTGCCTGAACGTGAATATAGGGTTTTGTGCCTCCGGCGTGGGTGAATGCTCTGAAACAATAAGCTCGTGTTTTTATGTGGCTGGTTTCGAACAAACCGCTTTGGGCCACGCAGGTATGGATAGTTTTCAAGACGGATTTTTCTTGTGATGGATCTAGCGCATTTTCCGCATATTCCACAATGATGTGTGGCATATTCATTTTTCCTTTTCAGTGATGACTAAATCCTGTAATTTAAGCTGATTTATGCCAGCAAGCAATTATTGTGGGGAAATTTACCATGACAAATTTACCGGATATTCTCGAACTCATTGCACTGGTTCGTACTGTTGCACAACGGGAATTAGTGCCACGGTTCGAACGAATGACGCAGCACACGAAGGCGGATGGCAGTATTGTCACCGAAGCGGATTTGGCTATGCAGTCTGCTTTGCAACAGCACTTGCAACAACGCTGGCCGGGATTTTCTTTTCTGGGTGAAGAGATGGAGCCAAAGCAACAGCAGGCTTTACTCAATGAAGCCGCTTCCGGATTATGGGTGGTGGATCCATTGGATGGAACCAGTAATTTTAGTCTGGGAATTCCGTTTTATAGTGTCTCAGTCGCGTTAATACAGGAGCGGACTATTCGTTTAGGCTTGGTTTATGATCCTGCTCGCGATGAATGTTTTTCTGCCGTTTCGGGACAAGGCGCCTGGCTCAATCAGCAAAGACTGGATCTCAATGATGCCCAACAAGTGCAGAAACTCACGGTAGCACTTGTGGATTTCAAACGATTACCGGAAGCCTTAGCAATGAAACTCGTGGCGAATCCTCCTTATAAGTCTCAACGCAGTTTTGGGTCTGTTGCCTTGGATTGGTGCTGGCTGGCTGCAGGCAGAGGCGATGTATATTTGCATGGGAAACAAAAACTTTGGGATTATGCCGCAGGCCATTTGATCCTCGAAGAAGCAGGAGGGGTAAGTTCCACTCTCGGCGGTGAGCCGGTGTTTGATGCGACTTTGCAGCCGCGATCTGCTGTGATAGGGATCAATCCCTTCATTTACAACCAGTGGTTTTCTTTTTTGTCTGACATATAGTGCAGAACTGAAAATCAAAGGGGCCGACGGCCCCTTTGATGGGGTTTATACCTTTTGCTAGTTGGATTCAAAAACGTAACCTTTGGCTTTTCCTTGTTTTAATACGGCAGAGGTCAAGGCCTGATCCATGGTTTTAGTATCTTTTTTCTCGGCTTTGCGTTGTTGCTCTTTTACGTAGACTTCCCGTTGTAAACTTAATCGACCAATTTCCTCTTGGATTTGTTTGCGTTCCTTGGATTTTTTGGCAATATAGGCTTTTTGCTCTGCCTTGCTCATTTTTTCCATTGTTTTGGGCAGCTGTTTGTTACTCAGTTTGTCCAAGTCAACAGCGCCCTGTTCTGCGGCATCGACTAAATCCCAAGATTCGTTTCGGTACAGTTTCGAAGCCTTGGATATCACTCGTTTTGACATCAAGCCTTGAGATACCTTCCGATTTTTTTCGTCCATGAGAGTTTGGCGTTTTGCTTTTTCCGCACCGACAGTGCCGTAGGGTATATAGGTTTGATTCAGCTTTTGGTTGAGCGTGAGCAATTGTTGATCTTGCGGTGCGTCGATGTGAGCAACGACGTGGTTGTGGTTTATGTTCATAAACTCGCCGCCGGCCAACAGCGCGCCGTTACGCCAACCGCTATTATTGCCTACGCTGAGTTCACCCGCGTGAATTGTGTTTACGGTTATACCCTTTTGTTTTGCCTCTTGTATGGCTGCTTCAAAGGCGACCGGACCCTGATTAAAGGGTTCGTTTCCGGCAATGAATATAAGTTTTATCGCGTCTTCGGAGGTGCTCCATTCCAAATCACGACCTGCTTCACGGATGACATAGCCGCAGTATTCTTCGCCGCCGTTGGTGGTGAGCGAAAATAGGGCCGCGGAAACTGCATCCAGTTCGGTGGTCAAGCCGGTAACCTGACGAATGTAACCGGTTTTTGGATCCAAGGCATTATTACCGTACTCATAGACGGCGACTTGCAGTACGGGGGTTATCCCATCTTTTTTGGATTTGGCGAACTGGTTGACTACTTGCCAGATTTGCTCGCGCGTCTGATTAATCAGCCCATCCATGCTGCTGCTGGTATCCAAAAGAATCGCCAATTGGATCAGAGATTGTTTGTCGGTTTTCGGTTTGGCAGTCAGAACGGGTTGTGGTGCAGCAACGTTTGTCACCGATTTCGCTTGAGCAGGCTTGTGTAACATTGGGTAGGCGATTATCACCCCGACCGTGGCCGCAAATAGCCCGATTCCAATAAAAAGTTTTTTCATCATAGTGTCCTCGTTTCAAGTTGTTAGTGATTTGCCAATTTGCGCAGAGCGGTCTCCGCACAGCGATAGGCGTGTTCAAAAGGATCAGGCACTGTTGTGTGCTCTGAGCTTGGTGAGGCTGCATGTGCCCGGTTCTTGTAAGCTCTGTTGGGGATTCTGCTGGGTATGAATACGAACAAGGCCTGGGTTAATAGAAAGCTCCAGCTGGCTAAAAATACACTTTCAGTGTTGAACCAGGCCCATAAGCCGACCACCAGACTCATGCCGGTGAGCCCCATGTCTGCTAACGCGGCCAGCACACTACTGTAGTAATACAGCGAGCGAATTAGCCAGATAAGGGTTAACACGATCATGGCGTACACAGGCACTGAGGGCGTCCATAGCCAGCTGAGGCAACAAAGACCGATAAAGATGGCGGCAACGGTGACACGCCCGGTTTTTTCCCCGCTGCGTACTAGTAGATAGGCTATGTAAGCGAAGGCTGCAGTGCTGAGCAGTAGTATAAACAGGGTTGGGCTTGTCCCTAATTGTACGAAAACCAACATTGCCGCACTGCTCCCTATGGCGCCCAGAAAGGCTACGGTCACACCTTCAAAAAAACTCGGTTTATTCATGAGTGAGACCTCTTTTGCTTTTCCTGCAGTAAGGCGATTTCCACTTCGTCCTCACTTATGCTTGCACTGTTGAAGTGTTTGGGTTGATCTTGATAGGGGTGAATTTCTTGATCGGAAAAGACTTCCAGTTTTTGCCGCATCGATTCCAAACGTGCCTGATTTTCGCGGGTTCGATGTGACAAGTGATCGATCTCTTCTTGCAAGGATTGTTGTTGACGCTTCAGAGATTGCTCCAGGCGTTGCGTGGCGAGTTTTCGCTTAACGGTACTGCGGGCCAGTGCTTCATTGCCGGACTCAAAACAGGTGTTAAGGTCGGTTTCAATGCCTTGTAAAATGGTTTTGGTGTCTTCTTGCCTGGAGTGATTATGCTGTAGCGCTTGCTGCTGTTGTTTTAAGCTAAACTGATTACGGTGCAGGTCATCTTCCATTTCTCGTATGGATTGTTTGAGCAAGGAGAGGGGTTCCTCAACGTTGTCCAGGACCGCATGAAAGTCCGCTTTAAACAGACGCGTGAGACGTTGTATAAGAGCCATGATAGTTTCCTGTGTGATTAGCGAAAGTCATGTTTTGAGTGTAGAGTCCGAAGGTGGGGCGGGGTAGGCGCTGTTTTGTAAAAAGATACCTCTGAGGTTTACATAAACTTTACATGGCGCTGTGAGTAAAAACTGCTAGGATTCCAAATATTATGAGTAGAAAACCTTCTATTTTAGTTGTGGAGGATGAGGCCGCCATACGCACGGGTTTGGTGGACTTGCTGGTTTATCACGGCTTTGATGTGGATACCGCGGAGGATGGCAATACGGGCTTATCCAAATCCATTTCAGGTCTATATGACCTCATATTGTTGGATATTATGTTGCCGGGCATGGACGGTTATGAAATTTGTAACCGGGTACGGGAGCGCGATCGGGAGCAGCCTATCATTATGCTGACAGCGAAAGCGGATGATGAGGATATCATTCGGGGTTTGCAACTGGGTGCAGATGACTATGTTGCCAAGCCGTTTAGTGTTTCGCAACTGGTGCTAAGAATCCAAGCCGTACTGCGCAGGGCTCGTGTTGGTTTGGAGTCGGAGACTGGCTTTACATTAGGGGATCTTAAAATTGATACGCGAAACCTGAGTGGCCACAGAGGGCGGGACACGATTGCATTCACTCGTAGAGAAATGGATATTCTGGAATACTTGTCCCGCCACGATGAGCGGCCCGTTCCCAGAGAAGAGTTATTGGCTAAGGTATGGGGGTATGCGAAAGATTTGAACCTGGAGACTCGTACTGTTGATATCCACATTGCTAAGTTGCGTCGAAAAATAGAGTCTGTACCAGCTGAACCGCGTTATCTGGTCACCGTGCGTATGGCCGGATATCGTTTATTAAAGGATTGAAAGTGAAGCGACACCCACTTACCGGCTGGAACCGTAAGCGGTTACGCATGGCGCTGGCATTTTTTTTCCTTACTTTGGCGGTACCGACAGCGGTGCTTATTGCTTATGCTTACAGCCAGTTAAAATGGGAAGCGGTACATCGTGAACGGGGTCTGGCTGAAGGCTTAGTCAAACGAATTGATGCACGTTTTAAAGAAATCATTGCTGCGGAAAATGCGAGACCATTTACGGACTATAGTTTTTTGAATGTTACCGGAACCGCCGAATCCAATGTGTTACGGCGTTCGCCATTGTCGGTTTATCCGCTCGACGGTTCAGTTGCCTTAGGTTATTTTCAGATAGATCAGAACGGTAGTTTCAGCACGCCGTTGCTGCCTCCGGACAGGAGGGCGTTGGGGCAAGTGTCGGAGATTAGCGCTCGCAACGACTTGCGCGACAAATTGCTCCAAGTTTTAACTCAGAATCAGCTGATTGCAACACGGCAAGTGGTGTCGACCAGGAAGAATACAATAAGCATGGATGAGGTCACGCTTAACACTACATCAGACACAGAGCAAACCTCATCCGTGGATCAGAAGGTGGTGATGTTGCAGGAAAAATCACAGCAGGCTTTTGAGCAACTCAACGAAGCCAGTTCCAGTACCGGACAACAGCGCTTAACAAAAAGTCTGGGGCGTCTGGAAGAACTAAAACTCAGTAAAGAGTATGAGCCAAAAGATAAGGCAAAAAAGGCGCACAGGAAAAACACCAAGCTGGAAACGGTGTCGAAACGTCTTCGCAAGGAAAAAAACATTTTACCGCAAACTCAACAGGGATTGTTGGACAATGGCTCAGGTTCAGGATCGGTGGCGATCAATATGTTTGAAAGCGAAATAGACGCAATGGACTTTAGCGTATTAAGCAGTGGTCACTTTGTACTGTTTAGAAAGGTCTGGAAGAACGGTCAGAGATTGATCCAGGGAGTGTTGTTTGAGCCGGATGCCTTGATTGATGCGGTGATAAAACCGGCTTTTTATGAAGCCGGCGTAAGTCGAGGTAATGATCTCACAGTGGCATTTGCAGGAAATATCTTGTCGGTCTTGGGTGCTCAAGTCGCGGACGATTCCTGGAACGCTCCTGCGGAACTTGAGGGTTTTTTATTATTGGAAGGAAGGCTGTCAGAGCCATTTTCCGGTATCCATCTGGTATTCAGCGCTAAACATATTCCGGCAGGGGCCGGTGCGACTGTTGTGAATTGGCTGGCTTTGATTTTATTTTTAGTATTGAGTGTTGGGTTTACCGCTATGTATCGTTTGGGTTTGCGCCAGATTAACCTGGCCCGGCAGCAGCAGGATTTCATTTCTGCGGTCAGTCACGAGTTAAAAACCCCGCTTACCTCCATACGCATGTACGGAGAGATGTTGATTAACGGTTGGGCGGATGCAGAGAAAAGCAAGCAGTATTACGCGTATATCTTTGATGAAAGCGAGCGCTTAACCCGGTTGATTAACAATGTGTTGCAGATGGCTCGACTGACTCGAAATGAATTTCACCTGGACATGCAACGCTATACGGTGGAGCAGTTAATGGACACGGTTCGTTCTAAAGTTACCAGTCAGGTGGAACGAGCCGGGTTTGAACTCATAACAGAGCTTCCATCCAAAGACAAGATTGAGACAGGGCCGCCAGTAGCGTTGGAGGTGGATGCGGATTATTTTATTCAGATAATTATCAATCTGGTGGATAACGCTTTGAAGTTTTCTCGTAAATCGACAACCAAGAAAATCCATATCTCCTGTCGCGTATCGAATCAACGTTTGCTTTGGTGTGTACGGGATTACGGCCCCGGTATTGCGAAAAATCATCTGCGGAAAATATTTCAACTATTCTACCGATCGGAAAACGAGTTAACACGTGAAACCCTTGGAACCGGCATTGGCTTGGCTTTGGTAGCCGAATTGGCCCAGGCAATTGGGGCAAGAATAGATGCTGTTAATCAGACTCCCGGTGTGGAGTTTCAATTGAATTTTCCTTTGTAGGCGCGGCCGGCGAAGTTGTGACGGTGTAGTGGTAGTATTTATGCGAGAGACGGCGGGATAGCAACTGTCAAAATTCAGTGACGCGCGCTTTTCAAAGCGAAATGTTAAATAGCTGAAGATCGTCTAAAGCTCTTATTGGATTGTGTCGATTATGTAACATGCTCTGGGTGGCGAGCAAAGATGGCTTGTAACTTGTTGAAATAATGAAAATAAGTTGGCCTTATGGGCGACGATAGAATCGGAGACGGTCATGAAGCTATTCGGTAAAAAAACCCTCTTAGTTATTGTGTTTATCTTGATTTGTTTTCCCGCACAAGGATCGTCAGCAAAGAACGCTATCACAGGTGCCGGAGCACACTTTTCTTGGATTGTGTTTGATGAATTAGAAAGTGAGTTGGAGCAACTGACCGGGAGGAAACTCAATCTATACGGTCAAGGTTCGATGATGGGGGTAGGCTGTAATGCGGGAATTAAAACGGCTCTAAAAAGTACTCCTGAGCAAGAAGCGTTCGGTTTTACCTGTTGTCCTCTTAGCGATGTAGAAATGAAAAAGAAAAGTATACAGGTGTACCCCATCGCGCTTGAGCCTATTCTTGCCATCGTAAACAAAGATAACCCGGTTCAAAATCTGTCTGAAGAACAGTTGCGGAATATATTCAACGGAAAAATATCCAATTGGAAGCAGGTGGGTGGGGAAGACAAGCCTATCATTGTGGTTACTCGCTTGCATTGTAAAAACCGCCCGGGGCACTGGCGGCTCATCCTTCCAGGCGAAGACGATTTTGTTCAAAAACGCCTGAACGTTAAAAGTGCAGCAGCCATGGTGGAAAAAGTGGATCGATTCTCCGGTGCCATAGGCCATATTGGTTCGGCGTGGCGTTTTAAACCTTCGGATAGCGTTAAACCTTTGAGCATTAACGGTTACGAGCCCAGCGCGGCCAATGTGAAGAGTCGTCAATACCCGTTTTTCCGACAACTGTCGGCGGTAACCAATTCGGCTCCATCAGACGATGTGCTGCGGATGATTAGATATACGCAGACCAGCCCCACCTTACAGGACATCGCTAAGCGTTACAGTCTGGTACCCTTGGCTGAACAATAGCGGAACCAGGAACTATTTAGGCATTTAGTGGGATTGTATGTTTAGAACCTACCGTTCACGTCTGTTAATCTTGCTTAGTGCGCTGCCTGTGCTACTTGCGGCCACATTGTTTTATTCTTATAAAAGTGCTGAGCAGGTAATTTTAGCGGAATCGTCAAAGCACCTGGAGCGCAGTCTGCAGCTATTCAATCAAGTGTTGGTTTCTGAGTGGAACGAACTACAGCGCTCTTCTACCATTGTTAGCGAAGAACAACGTATCCAGGAATATATTTTTGTCATCATGAATTTTGACTCCGGTCGAGAGCATATTGGTGATTTGTACGATAGCCTGTTTGGTTGGCTGCCTGTGGATCGGGCAATGATTGTGGGCAGAGATGGTCAGATTATTTTAGGAGAGCAGCATAGAGACTTGGTTAAGGCTGTGCACTCGGGGCGGAAAGGGCCCTATTTTACGGCTTTTGAAGGAAGTGCAGGACTAGAATTGGCGGCAGTAAGTCCTATCCTTTACCAAGATGAAGTGCAGGGCGCTATTGTATTGACTCGCATATTTAAAAAACAATGGCAGTTACGGAAAAAGTTTGGTGTGTCGGGCGAGGTGATTGTTGAAAGCAACGGAGAAATAGTTTTCAGCTCTCTGAATGGCCTGGAAGATAAACGGTTTCAAAAAGAAACAGGAGAGGTGGAAATCGGAGGGCATTCCTATAAGTTTTTTAAAATAGATCTGCCTCAGGAGAGCCTGTCCAGTGCCGGAATTTGGTATGGAATGGATGTTTCGGAGGTAATGAATAAATTTAAAACTCATGTTGATAATTTGTGGTTAATCATCTGTGTAGGCGCTCTCCTGATATTGGTGATTGGATGGTTTATTTCCCACAACTTCGACAGGCCCTTGGCCGAGCTGACCAGTCTGACCAAAGAAATTGCCCAAGGTATGCGTCCGGAAATACGCAAAAAGGCGGCACGCACCGAAGTGGAAATATTGAAAAACCAGTTTTCCGACATGATCGCGGCGTTAAGAGACAAAGAGCATATGTTGCAAATGCACAGCAATCATTTGGAGGACCTGGTGCAGGAGCGGACGATGGCCTTGGAATTAGCCAGAGATAACGCATTGGAAGCTAATCAGGCTAAAAGTCGGTTTATTGCCAACATGAGTCATGAGTTGCGTACACCGTTGAATATTATCATCGGGTATAGCGAGATACTCAAAGAAGATATGAGTGCTGACGGGGTGACGAATTATGTCAATGACGTCGAGAAAATATATAAAGCCGGAAAGCATTTATTGGAAATCATCAGCGACATATTGGATTTGTCCGTGATTGAGGCGGGTAGGTTGCAGCTGAGTTTGGAATCTTTTTCTTTGAGCGAGTTGATAGGGGATGTAGTCGCGTCCGTAGAAATACTGGCCAGAGAAAATGGAAATACCATTGTTAAATCCATTGATAACAATCTGGGGTATTTATATTCAGACAAACGCAAGGTTAGGCAGGCTTTATTCAATTTACTCAGTAACGCCAACAAATTTACAAAAAAAGGCGAGATTATGATTACGGCGTCACGATTTAACGCGAACGATAAAGAGTGGGTCCAAATCGATGTGACAGACACCGGTATTGGTATTCCGGAAAAGTATATTCATGCGCTATTTGAACCGTTTATGCAGGTAGATATGACCCGTACCAAAGAGTACGAAGGGACCGGCTTGGGGTTAACCATAACTCAGCGTTTTTGCAAGGCCTTGGGTGGAGAGATGCAGGTGCAAAGCAAGGTGGATGAAGGGTCTTGTTTTGGCTTACGGTTGCCGGTTAACTTCGAACCGATAGGCTATGTGGAGTCAGGGAAAACAGCAAATGGGTAATTCCTCATTAATTGTCTGTGAATGAAGACTTGATTACTGCGGTTTGTAGCCTAAAATTTAAACAAGTTTAGTATGGTCAGTCAGGTATTGTCGTGAAAAATATATTATTTCTATCTTTAATCGTTCTTGCGCTGGTCGCTTGTTCCGAAAACGATGCGGTAGCTTTAGGACAGCAAATGTTGAGCGAACAGGAAGCTAAAGAGGGTAAAAACTCCGAGCACTTTCAGGTGCAGGAAGAGGCCGCCCGAGTACACAAAGATAAATAGAGAACAACTCAGTCTTTGTTTGATAGTGCATGAAGTACGTCTCCAAACCAGTCCTTGCTGTGTTTGATGGCTGGTTTAACCGGATGACATTCCAGCCAATATAGTAGCAGTGACAATGGCACGGCATTGTGTTTATTGTCTTGGTACCATAAGCGGTCCAATTCGGTGAGCAGTCGTGATGTTTTTACTGGAAACGACAGCATGTCGATAGTTTCCCGGGTAGGATTGGCACACCTCTCAGGTGGGTTAACCACCAAATATTCCCGGCACGCAAGAGGACGCTCTGCATATATACTGCAACACTCTTGTTCCAGAAAGGGGCACGGAATCTGTAATCGAAAATAGTCTAATGCCACGGTGACCAAATCGGTGTCGCCGCTCAATTGCATTACGTGTTCCAATAAACCACTGCTGTGAATTTTCTCTTTGGTGTCTTTAAAGCGTTGTCTGATGATTTTTTGCCGGGGTTTACTTAAACGGCCAATCAGTTTTTGAATGTACATAGCTTCGGTAGGTGGGATGGCAATAAGTTGCCGACAACAGGCGGCGCACCCTTTGCTACAGGTAATTTCTTTACCGTCACGGCTGGCAGATTCGATTGCAGTGATTTCCGCCTTTTGAACAATATGGCGGAGCAGGGGCAGCGTGACCGTGGATTTGCTGGGTTTATTGGGTACGTCCAGTGAAATGTCTTCTTGCTTCCCCCCCAGTCGTATTTGCATGCGGGTACGGATGGTTTTCATACTTCGCGAACTGTCAATAATTAAGTCGGTAACATAATACCATCCCGCTTATTGGGAGACTAGCTGCTGATCTCCTCCCAGATCGCATGGGAGGAGATCACCGGTTTGCACGAGGCTGCCTCTAAGAGCAACAACCCGGGGCGCAGCAAGATGTGGGGTCGGACTTTACGGCTTCAATGGTTGCAGAAACAACATAATCGGTAATATTGTGTTCAGGAGCCCAGTCTTGAATAAATGCCTTGGATTCATCTTTGGGTTGGATTTGAATGGCGTCAAAACCGGCACTCTTGATCATTTGGTGTAAGTCGTCAATTAAACAGGCATTCCCCATACAGCCGGCGATCAAGGCGGGGTCGTTGCGCATTTTTTCAGGCAGTTCTACCGTAGCTACCACATCCGATATGGCAAGACGGCCTCCAGGTTTTAATATGCGAAAGGCCTCGCTGAATACACGTTTCTTGTCAGGGGACAAATTAATTACGCAGTTAGAAATAATAACATCCACGCTATCGTTGGCGACCGGTAAGTTTTCGATTTCTCCAAGACGAAATTCCACATTGGAGAATTTGCCTTTTGCTGCATTGCTGCGGGCTTTGCTGATCATATCCGGGGTCATATCCACGCCAATAACGCGGCCGGATTGGCCAACCTCGTGTGCCGCTAAAAAACAGTCAAAGCCACCTCCCGAGCCAAGGTCTACCACCACTTCGCCGGGTTTGAGCGAGGCGATGGCGCGTGGATTCCCGCAGCCCAGGCCCATGTCAGCGCCGCTGGGAACATTTTCCAGATCTTGTTCGCTATAACCCAGGCGGGTGGAAATGATGGTGTTAATGGCAGAGTCGTCGGACACGCCACAGCAACTGGATTCTATCCCGCAGCTTTGCCCTGCATCACTGGCTTTCGCTACTTGTGCATAAGCATCTCGTACGGTTTGTCGGTGTGAATCAGCACTCTCGGCTGGGCTTTCTTGAGAGCAACAAGGTTCGCTCATTTGCTTTTCTCCTGAGGTATAGTCAATTTTCCAAATCCGGTTCCGGAACGAAAAATGCGGATAGTTGCTGCAATCGATCCGGGTCTATCCAGCAGTCTATATGCTTCCCACGTCGTTCCATATTGATCAAGCCGGCCTGATGTAGTTCCTTAACGTGGTGTGACAGGGTGGACGCCGCAATGTCCAAGCCGGAGCCTAGATCACTGACACAAAAGCGTTCCTGGGGACTGCATTTGGTGCCGGGTGTGCAGCAGTTCATCAAGCGGTTGAATAAGGTTAGCCTATTCGGGTTACTTAAAGCTTTGAACATACAGGCCAGCTGTTTTTGGGTTATATTTCGATAATTCGACATATATCGAAATATAGTGACTGTTGAGGGCAGTGTCAAGTTTTAAGGGTTCGGTGATTTTCTTAGAATCGAGAGCCGGGGCCGTTCCAGGTCAAGCCGTTACTCATGTAAGTCATAAAATACTCAAGATTGCGGTATTCCTCACTTTGCGCGGCAAAGGGCTCAGCGCGCATCTGAAGCATGCAACCGATGATGCGTCGATGCAAGGTGCCCACATTGCCCCATTTGGAACGATATACGGGGAAGTGGGTTATTTGGCCTAATCCTGGACCTAACAGATTTGCCCGCAATTTTTTACCGGCTTGGTCAATGTGGCAATGGGCACAGGACATATTAAACTGCCCGCGGCGGGCATAATAGAACTGTTTGCCTTTCTTGTACGCTTGCAACGCGCCGGGGTTCTTGGCGGGGTTTTCCAATTCAATTGGCAGGCCTCGGCTCACCGAGGCGAAGTAGGCCAAGATGGAAGCCATACGGCCCTGTTTGTATTCCAGTTCGGGCTCGTCATTTCGGGTCAGGCAGTCGTTAATATCCAGTGCAAGAGTGACAACCTGGTTGCGACTGACATCAAAATAGGGGTAATTGGCGGCTACACCCACCCCGCTGTTTTTAAAGCAGGAGGCTATGTTTTTACCGTTTTTGAAGGGCTGGGTCACCAGGGCTTCGCCTTCATCCACTGCAATTTCATAGGGGGGTAATTCTTCAATGGATTCCCATTGCTCTCTAAGTTCTTGATTTATTGCGTATATTCCATTAATGAATTCATCCATGCTCACACTGGGGAAGGTGTCAATGAAGTATTGTTGGAATGCCTTGCGGTCCTCTTCTGGTCCAGCCAATAAGGAAGTTGAAAAGAAAAGCCCCACAGCAATTGTGAACTTACCCCAATAATTCATTGTTGTTCTCCAAAACCAGATGATTTAGGCCCGTAGCAATCGTCCTTAGAATTCTAGAGCCGTGGTTCCTTCGGCTCGACAATTTGAGCAAACAAGTATATAAGAAATATTAATAGTTGTCATAGACTCGCTATTAAATGATTGAATTTTATTTGATAACTGGACTTTTTGAATGAGCCCATTGAGTGTTGCGCGATTACGAGGCTGGTTTCCGAGCAGTGGCTTAACTTATTGATTGTTAGAGAATTCGCTAAAGCCTCTGGAGTTTGAGTCCGATATATCCTCAATGGTGGTTAACATATTAAAAAATAACAAATTCAAACTTCAACGCTACTACGCTATTGCCAGTTTACTGGGTATTTGCGTCATGGTGGTTGGGTTGTCGATATTTTTTCGGCAACTTGCTTTGGATACGTTGGTGTCTCACCAAAGCAACGCCAATGTGGATTTGACTCGCAGCTTTGCCAATTCCGCTTGGTATCGTTTTTCCGGTTTTATTGAAACGCCCAGCAGTTCCGATTCCTTAACTCAGTTGCATCAGATGTTGGTAAAGCTCATGAAAGGAACTCGGGTTGTAAAAATAAAGATCTACAATTTAGACGGGATGACGGTCTACTCCACCGATCCGGCGCAAATTGGCTCGGATGATTCCAGAAGCGCCGGATTCCGGCAGGCGCGAGTGGGGGAAGTCGCCAGTGAAATCACTTTCCGAAACGAATTTTCCGACTTTGAGCAAGTGGTCGAAGACCGTAACTTGATCACCAGTTATATTCCCTTGAAACAGGGTGACAAGATCAAAGCTGTCTTTGAGGTTTATTCTGATGTAACCAATTTAGTTGAGGAGCTGGAGCTGACACAGCGGAAAATAATCGCCGGGCTTTTTATCGCCTTTGCCGGATTGTACTTGTTTTTGAACATGATTATAAAAAGGGCGGATGTTTTGTTGCAGCGTCAGGAAGATGAGCGCTTGCAACAGGAACACACCATCTGGTACCAGACTTACCACGACGCTCTGACCGGCTTACCGAATCGAGAAAGTTTTATGCAGCGAGTTTCAGAAACCATGCTCCGAACTCAGCGCAATGGGGGTATGAGTGCGTTGTTGCTGGTTGATCTGAATCGTTTTAAGCTCATTAATGACAGTCTGGGACATAGTGCCGGCGATAAGCTGCTACAAATCACCGCCAGTCGGATACAAGGTAAATTGCGTGAAACGGATATTGCCTTTAGGATGGCGGGTGATGAGTTTTTGGTGATGTTAGAAAATCTGGACAGGCCGGAGGAGGCTGCTTCTGCGGCTCAACGTATTATAGATAGTATTACTTTGCCCATTCTATTGAGTAACTATGAAATCGTGGTAAAGGCCAGCATTGGTATCAGCGTGTTCCATGATGCGTCTACTGATGTGGAAACACTTGTCAAAGAAGCGGATGTGGCAATGCACAATGCCAAGGAAATGGGTAACAACCACTACATGTACTATTCCAATGAAATGAACACCAAGGCCTTTGAGCGTCTGTCGTTGGAGACAGATTTGCATTTGGCAGTTCAAAATCAGGACTTTTTGTTGTATTACCAGCCTAAGGTGGATGCGGTCAGCAATGAGTTAATTGGAGTGGAAGCCCTATTACGCTGGATGCACCCGGTGCGCGGTGTGGTGCTACCCAGCTTATTTGTACCCTATCTGGAAGACATGGGCTTGATCAATGAAGTTGGTCGCTGGGTGTTACAAACTGCTTGTCGCCAGGCTAAGGTTTGGCGTGATAATGGTGCTGAGAATGTTAGAATGTCTGTCAACATATCGGCAAAGCAATTTCGCAGCGGCAATCTCGTGTCTACGGTACAACAAGTCTTGAATGATGCCGGGTTGGATGGGAAATACCTCGAGCTTGAGTTGACCGAAAGTATGTTGGTCGATAACACCGAGCAAGCGATTCGAATTATGCACGAGCTAAAAGGCCTCGGCGTAGCCTTATCTATCGATGATTTTGGTTCCGGGTATTCCTCATTAAGTTATCTAAAACAATTCCCTGTAGATTACCTGAAGATCGATAGGTCTTTCATTAAAGACGTGGTCATGGATGTCAAGGACGGTGCCATCATAAAAGCCATTTTTGCGTTGGCTCACAGTCTAAATCTGGGCATTATCGCCGAGGGTGTGGAAGATCAATCCCAATTGGATTTCATACGGTCCATCGGATGTCATGAGGTCCAAGGTTTCTTCTTTAGTAAGCCCATTAGCGCCCCGGAATTTGAGTCCTTATTTTTGAATAAAAATGTGAGAGCCTTCCCAGGCGTGGTGAGTTGATCAGATTCGCACCATTTTTATCATTATCTCTAACTTTCAATCACTTAACACGGACTCACTGTTTTTCTAAGCTGTGTCTATTCTTTGTTTTTCAAATTTCCAATTTCAATTGTTGATTTTAGCGGGTAAATTGTAGAAGAATGAAAAAGGATGTCTAAAAGGATGAAGCGGGATCTGGACTGCCCCGGTTTAAATATGTAATTGTGATATTAAGGGGACCGTCCATCGGTTTCGGTTATAAAAGGCCCTAAGGCTTCCCGTGGGCAGATGAGCTTGGGAGCAGTATGAAAGCGTACTATTTTGGCAGTGTTGCCATGTCTTTGTTGGGCATTGCATTGTTCGTAATTATGTTTCTACCGACACTAGGTAGTTCCAGCGGTGCCAATGTGTATTCTCTGGCGGGCTATTTTTCAGTTGCCCTGATTCTCTTGGTGTTATTGTTGCTGAATAGTGCCGTGGCCTCAGTCACTTTCTGGCGCTACGGATTTCGGCGTTATGGCATTGAGGCCTTTGCCGGCACGGCTACCTTGGCTCACTTAATATTGGTGGTTGGGTCGGTGTTCCTGGTTGCTGACGCTATCATGAGTCGACCATCTCCAGCCGCGTATGAGCAACTGAGCAAAGCGGCATCAGAACAAAACAAGAAATCCGTCGCCATGTTGCTGGACCAGGGGCATGTTTCGAAGGAATTACGTAAAAAAATCGTGGTGTCCGATGTTAAGGATCTGTCAATGCTGGATTTATTTCTGGAAGATGATAAGAGCCTGTTACACCCGTTATTTTGCTACTCCGTATATTCAGGAGAGTCCAGCTTTGTCGAGCATTACGTAAAACGAGGTGCAGATATTGAGCAAGTTTGTGACGAATTTGGAGTGAAGCCCATTTTCTTAGTGCAAAACGGTCGTGTTTTACAGATTCTGCTTAAAGCAGGTGTGGATTTAATGGCGCGTAATGCCGGTGGGGATACTGCCTTTGCTCAACTGATCTATGTCGCGAATTTGGAAGAGGAGCTTTCAGAGAGTGATTTGGTAGCGGCGGCCAATTCCAATCCTAAGTTAGCTTTAGTTGTGGAGGCGGGGACTCATCCTTTGATGTTATCTGTACGAAACGAGTTTTTGGAATTGGCACAAACGCTGATTAAGCTGGGCGCCGATGTAAACTATATTTCCAGCTCTGGCGAGACTGCGTTATTTCTTGCTCGTAGTGCCCAATCTGTACGGTTTTTAAAGAAACATGGGGCCAACTTGGACCACCGGAACGCAGGGGGCAAAACGCCTTTGCTGTATTTTGTGTCAAAAGGCGAGGTGGAGCCCGCTTTAGAAATTGTTAATGTAGGGGCAAATCCAAACATTCGCGATAACGACGGATTTACTGTGGTGGACTATATTAAAAAGATGGGTGACACCAATTCTGAGGCCGCATTAAGGCTTCGTGGTTTGTTGGGTAAAAACAGCACTGATTCTTAAGGATATATAGCTTTGAGTTAATCTCCTGCGCAGTTGTCAGCCCTGCAATTCCCTAAAAAGGGCATTACATGTTGCGTATCACTGATCCAAATCATTTAACGCCAGGCGCCCCCTTTTTGTCGGTTGGATTTCGTCCATTTTTTTTAGGTGCCGGTTTATTTTCCATCGTCTCCGTTTTTTCGTGGACATTAGCCTACGGTTTTAATGTGACCATGCCCTATCAGGCTTTGCCTTTAGCCGGCTGGCATGGGCATGAAATGATTTTCGGGTATGCGTTAGCAGTCATTGCCGGGTTTTTGCTCACATCTGTGAGAAATTGGACCGGCAAGCCCACCCTGTCCAATATTCCTCTGCTTGGGGTGTTCAGTTGTTGGCTCGCGGCCAGAGTTTTGTTTTCCATAAACGCAGTGGTGTCCCTGCTTCCCAGTATATGCGCAGATACGGTTTTTGTTTTTGCGGTATTTATCAGTTTGGCGGCTCCGCTCGTAAGGGCCAGGCAATGGCACAATTTTGGGCTTGTGTTGCTATTACCGGTGGCAGGGCTGGGAAATATTCTTTTCGGGTTTGCGTGGTGGACCGGTCAAGAATATCTATTGTACCAGGGTATGAAGCTCGGCTTGTTTGCCGTGGTGTTGCTTATACTGATCATGGGGCGGCGAGTGATCCCTTTCTTTATCGAAAAAAGTGTTTTTGAAAAAAGTCCGGCGAAAACGCAAGGTCGGATACAGAGGTTTCAACCGGTCTGGTTCGACCTGGCGTGTTTGTGGGGGTTTGTCCTGTTCGGTGCGTTGGAAATTTTTGCTGTAAACGATATCGCTATTATCATATGTTGCATCGGTTTGCTGTTGTTACATGGGTGGCGTTTGTTGCTTTGGTATCATCGTGGGATTTGGAAGCATTCCTTGTTGTGGGTCCTATACGTAGGTTACGCCTGGATTGTTGTGGCATTGCTATTGAGAGTGATATTGCCTAACCTAAATCTTGGTTTTTTGTGGCTACATGCGTTGACCTATGGTGGTATTGGAATGGTGACAATAGGGATGATGGCTAGAGTTGTTTTAGGGCATACGGGAAGAAACGTATTGCAACCACCGAAGGAAATGCACTTTCTGTTTGCTTTGTTGTGCATCGGTGCCATCGTCAGAGTTTTTATTCCTGTCCTGCATTTTTCCGCATATAGTGTTTGGGTTGGTGTGTCTCAGTGGTTCTGGTTGTGTGCTTTTATTGGTTTTGTTTGGGTCTATTTACCCTTTCTAGTAAAGGCTGATGTTACATAGCGTTTTCGTTACCCCGTTAGGAAATAGTTCTAACAGGCTAGTGCATATGTCTGATGTCATTGTTTCTATGGATTGGCTATTCTTAGTATAGGCAGTTTACAAAGGAGCCATTTGGAAGCAGTTTGTTAAACGCTGTAGATGGTGTTGATAGATGCGAGCTTTATGGATAGGGGATAAGACGATGAGTAATTGCTGGCTACGATATGGGATGGTTGTACTTTTGCTTGGGATTCCTGTGGCGGCGCACAGCCAAAATGTTGTTGCTCCACTCATGGGAGTATCAAGCTGGAACGAGGATACGTTTGATATTAATGGCGTAACCATTGTTTTGGATACGGATAACGCAGTTGCGCGCGGCGTCGAGTTTGCTCACATTTTCGCCACGGGGTTGAGGTTGGGCGGACAAGCTCAATATCAGCAAGTGGATGTGCTCTCCAGTACGGCTACCAGTAGGCCTGGATATGCCGATATTTTTCATGTCAATTTGTTGGTTAGTTACTATATTCCAGTGCATGAGGTAGTTAAACCCTATTTTGGAGTTGGGATGGGCTCAACGCAGATTTCCTTTCATGGTGGTCCCATGGATACTTTAGACGGGGATTCCTATTTCGGAAAAGCCGGGTTGGAATTAAAGATTGCTGACCGGGTGGCATGGACATTGGGTGCGAAAGCAAGATATTTTAAAGTCAGGGACGATAATGCGACCATGAAAACCAATACGGTGGATTACTTCATGGGATTGAATTTTTACACCCGAGGTATCTAGAGCGCCGCTGTTGGGCGGCACCGCAGATTAACATTACCACTGAGTGACAATGCCGCTTAGAAACGAATCTGTATATATGCAGTGTGGAACCTTAAAAAATATCTAAATTCCTGATGCTGCTCGCAATCCAGGGTGGTGGAAACCGCAGGGGTTGCGGTCTCAATTTGTTTTTCCAAACAATTATTAATGAAAATCAAAAAAAATGCCTGCGTTACGCAGGCATTCAACGTGGAGAGTTCAAGTAGGAGAGGTTTCTCTGTATATTATTATAGATGTACCCTTCAAACTGTACAGTGACTTATTCACGCTTTTTCTGTGTTTTGTTCACATAACCATCGCGTACTCATGTCTGCTCATTCAAGGATTATTCACCGGTTTCTGGATTCCGCGCCGGATTCAATGTTGATGTTCGTTAGTACATTATAAGTGTACTAAAAAGGGAAAATTAATGACGGACTCTGATTTCAAACAAACTCCCGGATTTGACTATTTCGAATTGGTGAAGTTAGCGGACTGTACTGAGCAACTGCGACACACAAGGTCTGAACAACAACTGGTAGCATGTCTACAAGAAAATCTGCTGAGTGTAATACCTGTTGAATGTGGTTCGGTGTTCGTGGTCGACGAAACAACCGGTGATATAAGTTACACGGTAAAAATAGCACCAAAAGCTATTTTTGGTGAAAACAACAGCGATCTTCCCCGGTATGAATTGCAACGGTGTTTGTATGGAAGTTGGTATTCAAAACGAGCATTTTATTGCGAACGAATCGATGTGTTCCATGCGCGGCTCAACCTCAGTAGTGTGAAATATACCAATGGATTGTATGTAGTGGATGCCGTATCCGGTAAAGATGGCAAAATTTGTTTATATGCCCTGGTATGTGCAGATAAGATTGTTGCAGATTTGTGTCGGGAACTGATGCGGATTATCTTACCTGCCGTGTGTGAGAGTATACGCCGAGTAGTGCGTGTGGAATCCAGTGGGGTGGAGAGTCTTACGGATCGAGAGCTGGATATTCTCACACGTATATGTCAGGGCTATGACAACAAAAGCATTGCCTTGCAGCTGAGTGTGAGCATTAATACCGTAAAAAGTCATATTTACAACGCTTATCGGAAGTTGCAGGTCAATAACCGTGTTGAGGCACTGATTGCGCTGGAAAAATCAGGTGTATTGCTATAGGCATTCTGCAGTTCCTGTCTTATTAATCAATAAGTTGGGATGAACTACTTGAAGTGCTTGCTACCTTGTTGAATGATAAGATAATATTATAAAGTTGGTTTTGGCTTTGTCATCACTACTTAATAGCTCCCTGCATCACCTATTATTGCAGGTTTAACAGCAAATAAGGCCAAGCCAATACAACACGTTAGCAATTTCTGGTGGGCCATGGTTATACAATCTATTGAAAAAACATCTGTTTTGTTATTATTCGCCGTTGGTGCTATTGCGACTGCAGTAGTAGCGGAGGAGCTGGATGTGGATTCATCTGTTTCCCAGCGATTGATGCAAAAAGCCGCAGCTATGGAAAAACAAAGAAATTCTTCCGATAGTACCTCGGTGGATTACCAAACCGGTTTTGACGATGGCTACAATCAAGCCATTATGGACTTAGTGAAATCCAAGTTGCTCAATGACCCGACAGTAAAGCCAACTATGCGTCGTTCCTTATCCGGTACGACCCAGAAACCTCAATACATAATGCCTTTACGGAAGGACAATCGCCAGGTACAGACCTTGGTTCCAGACCCTCGAGCTATTCGATCCACACCCTCCATGTCCCGGGTAAAGCCCTTGCCGCCGGAAAACATGGGAGCTACAGTGTCTAAATCGGAGGAGTCCAGGCCGGTTATGGCACCCCAAAGCCAAGCCGTTGTTGGCGGGGCAGGCACACAGGCTGCCTCCGCTGCGAAATCGGTTATTTCCAAACCACAAGCACAAGCCCAACAAATTACTCAGCCTCTAGAGAGGTCGCCTTTACAACCTGTGTTGCAACCAATACAGCAGCTCAGTGCACAGAAGCCGATGGAAACTCCACAGGCAACCAGTGCGGATCCTGCCTTACCTTGGTTAGAGAAAAGCCGGGGATTTTTGCATAAACAGCAATGGCCCAATGCTATCGATGCGGCCAGCCGTGCTATCGTGGCTAATGCAAAGAATCCGGATGGGTTTATTTATCGTTCTTGGGCTCGGGCTGAAAACGGTGATTATCATGAGGCAATAGAAGACGCCAGTAAAGCTATCCAGCTCGAGGATAAAAATCCTCTTGCGTACAATAACCGCGCTTATGCGTATGAGCTGGCCAAATCACCGGAATTGGCTGTTATGGATTACGAATTTTCCTGCAAACTGGGATATGAAGCAGCTTGCACTACCGCCAGGAAACTCAAGCGTGTTAGTGAAGAAAACAAGCGAAAGATTCAGGATTTTGCCGCTAAAGCTCTTGCTGCATTTCAAAAGGGTGATTGGTCTGATGTCGAGCAGTTTGCCAGTCGAGTATTAACCATAGATAGTAACAATACGGACGCTTATATAAACCGGGCGGTAGCACGTACTGAATTGGGTAAATACGGTAAAGCTTTGAAAGACTGTAACACGGCCTTGATTATCAATCCCAAGCTGGGGGTGGCTTATAATAATAAAGGTTACATTTTCGAGCTTTTGGGCGAGTCCGGCAAAGCCGTGCATGAATACGAAACCGCTTGTCAATTGGGGATCAAACAGAGCTGTGGGGATTTGCAACGCCTCAGAAAAAATCTGTAACTTTTTGTTATTTAAATAAAATAACGTATCTCCCCGATTCTCGGCGGGCGATCCTGATTGCGCTTGAATTTCCGCCAGGCGTACCCATATCTAAGCCACTTATCATAAAAATATATTCTGAATAAAACCAGGGCGATTTCGAGGAGTTGAGCATGGCCGAAACTGAGCAAGAATCTCAAAAAGAAACCTTAGGATTTCAAACAGAAGTTAAGCATTTGCTTAAACTGATGATCCACTCCCTATACAGTAACAAAGAGATTTTTCTTCGTGAATTGATTTCCAACGCATCCGATGCGGCGGATAAACTACGATTTGAAGCTTTAACCGACAGCGCGATGTATGAGGATGATCCAGAGCTGAAAATTCATGTCAGCTATGACAAAGATGCCCACACAGTAACCGTCAGTGACAATGGAGTCGGTATGACGCGTCAGGAAGTGATGGATCATATCGGAACCATCGCTAAATCCGGAACCAAGCAGTTTTTTGAGTCCTTGACAGGTGATCAGGCGAAGGATGCACACTTGATCGGGCAATTTGGTGTGGGTTTTTATTCGGCATTTATTGTGGCTGAAAAAGTGACTTTGAGCACCCGCAAGGCGGGTATGGAAGCTGCGCATGGTGTACGCTGGGAGTCGGCAGGAGAAGGCGATTACACTATTGAGACGGTTGAGCGCGCGCAACGCGGTACGGAAGTGGTGTTACATTTGCGTAAAGACGAAGAAGAGTTTTTGAGCGGTTTTCGCTTGCGTAATATTATTAATAAGTATTCAGATCATATTACTCTTCCCATCAGAATGCTAAAAGAGTCTTATGGAGAAGAAGAAGGCAAGGAACAGACGCAGGAGTATGAAACGGTTAATCAGGCCTCTGCGTTGTGGACCCGTTCTAAGAGTGACATTACAGACGAGGAGTATGACGAATTTTACAAACATGTGGCTCATGATTTTGAAGCGCCACTGGCTCACAGCCACAATCGAGTTGAAGGAACCAATGAGTACATTTCCTTGTTGTACATCCCGTCAAGAGCGCCTTTTGATTTGTGGGATCGTCAAAGTCGACACGGCGTGAAACTTTATGTGAAACGTGTTTTTATTATGGATGATGCCGAGCAGTTGATGCCCACTTATCTGCGTTTTGTTAGAGGAATTATTGATTCCAGCGATTTGCCGCTGAATGTTTCCCGGGAAATTCTGCAGCAAAACAAAACCATCGATACCATTCGAGCCGGATCCATAAAGAAAATTCTGGGCACCTTGGAAGAGATGGCCAAGAAAGACGCGGAGAAGTACAGCAAGTTTTGGCAGGAGTTTGGCAAGGTGCTTAAGGAAGGACCCGGCGAAGATTTTGCCAATAAAGAAAGAATTGCCGGATTATTTCGGTTTAGCACAACCCATACAGACAGTGAAGATCAGACTGTATCGTTGGATGATTATATCGGCCGGATGCAAGAAGGCCAGGATTCTATCTATTACATTACAGCTGATGCCTTCGCTGCGGCGAAAAATAGTCCGCACTTAGAGATTTTTCGCAAAAAAGGCATCGAGGTCATACTGTTTTACGAGCGCGTGGACGAATGGCTGGTCAGCTCACTGATGGAGTATAAAGGTAAGAAGCTATTGAGTGTTACCAAGGGCGAGCTGGATTTGGGTGAGTTGGACGATGAGGCGGAGAAGGAAGAACAGAAAAAAGCCGGAGAGGAGCTCAAAGGTGTCCTTGAACAAATTAAGACTACATTGGGTGATAAAGTGAAGGACGTGCGGCTGACACACCGACTAACCAGTTCACCGGCTTGTTTGGTTAACGACGAGCATGACATGAACGCTAATTTGGAGCGGATTTTGAAACAAGCGGGGCAAAACGTTCCAAGTTCCAGGCCCATATTTGAGCTCAATCCAGATCATCCCTTGGTGGCGAAACTGAAGGCGGAAACCGATGATGAACGCTTTAACGATTTGACTCTGGTGTTATTTGATCAGGCTTTGTTAAGTGAAGGCGGCCAGTTGGATGATCCCGCCAGTTTTGTGAAGCGGTTTAACGAATTATTGTTAGCGATGAGTAAATAAAAAAAAGGGGTCGTAACTGACCCCTTTTTTATTGTTGGACTTGGAGCAACTTACCAGCCGAAAACAACGCCCTCCAGCAATTTTTCCAGGTCGTTATATTCACTGGTACTTGGGCGTATGAAATATTTGGCTTTCTTACTAAACCGTTCCAGCAGGGGGTCGGTACTCTTATTGTTTTTAGCCTGCAACAAAGATGTTAGTTTTCCACGTTTTGTTACATCAACTCGAGGGCTTACTGTAACGGTTTGATTGGGAAGAGATTCGGTGGCATGGATAATTCTGGAATCTTGTCGGGCCGCTTGGGGCAGATTTTTCCAGAAGGATGTGCGCAACAGCGCCGCATCACACTGTCCGTTTTTGTAAGCCTCAAAAACTTTCTTAAACCCACCCTTGATTTCGACTATCTTTGGAACAGTAATAGCGTCTTGATATTTTGCCAAAATGCTGACGGTAGCCAGATTGGGTGAAGCCAAACCACATATACTGCCTTTAAGGATTCCGTTTTTTCCGGTCATGGCCTTGTTGTTGGATTTTGCAACAACGACAAAATCCAGACCACCGGGTAAGCGAGCCACCGGTGTGTGTTTTAGATGTTTTATACGCCAGGCTGCAAAATGGGGGCCGTCGAAAACGATATCGTATTTTCCTGAACGCATGTGTGATGAGTATTCAAGCCAGCCATCGGGATGGCGGTATACCACTTCCTCGCCCAAAGCTTCCGACATCATTTTGGCAATAGGCTCGTAAACTTGTTTGCCTTTTTCTGCGGTTTCGCGTGGTGGGGCGGTGAGTACCAGTGTCGAAAAGGCGTTGGTGGAAAAAACACTGATTAGGAATATAAAAATGAATTGGTATTGAGCGTTGGCTTTCATGATCTTAGATCCTGTTGGCTAATAGTAAATAACCCAAATTTTGAATACACAACTATATCGGTTTGTCTACAATATTCTTAAGGGAATGCAACATAAAACCCACTAAAAAAGTCAGAAAATATGGAGTGGCAGATGAATCACGATCAAGTGATTTCAGCATTTAGGAATGAAGTTCCCGTCGTGGACCATTGGAGCTTGCGCTTAGTCTCTGAGCGACATGAGGTATTGACGGTAAGGCAAGGCGTTTTACTACCTCCGCGCCATAGTGTCAGCCAGGGGGCTCACATCACCCTAATAAAAGGCCAGGGGTTTGCCTATGCGGCAACCAGCCGATTGACGCGAGAGGGCTTCCGAGAATGCTTGGTACAGGCAAACAAATGCTTGCAAAGCAGTGCCCGTTGGGGTTTGGTGCCTGTGCAGCAACTGTTTCGACCCAAGAAATCGGGAGCATACAAAACAGATGTAGTAGAGCCTTGGGAAAGTGTACCGTTAGCGGAAAAAATTGCCTGGTTGCAGCGCATAAATGAAAGCTTAAACCTGGGAAATTCAATAGTCGACTATACAGCTAAACTCTGTCGCTCGGAAGTAAACAGCCTGATACTCAGTAGTGAAAATGTGCAAATCGAACAGAGTTTCCAGTATTTGTATCCAGGCTATCAGGCGGTGGCAAACGAAGGTGCCGTGACCCAGATTCGCAGTGGTGGGGGTTGGGGCACGGCGCGCCAAGGCGGTTTAGAGTTGCTGCAACAATTTGATTTCCCGGCTTCTGCTCAACACGTGGCTGAAGAGGCGCAGGCATTATTGCGAGCGCCGGAGTGTCCCAGTGGGGTTATGTCTGCTTTACTCATGCCCAGTCAAATGATGCTACAGATCCATGAAAGCATCGGCCATCCCTTGGAACTGGATCGAATTTTAGGCGATGAACGCAATTATGCGGGTACCAGTTTCGTAACACCGGATATGTTTGGTAGTTACCAATATGGATCGGAACTGTTGCATGTAACTTTTGATCCCACCGTGGAATCTGAATTGGCCACTTACGCTTATGACGATGATGGTGATTTGGCGACACGTCAATACCTCATTAAAGCCGGTGTGTTACAAAGACCGTTAGGAAGTGCCGTATCACAAATGCGAGCGGGTATGCAGGGTGTGGCCAATGCGCGGGCCGGCGGTTGGAATCGACCGGCGATTGATCGTATGGCCAACTTGAACCTGGAGCCTGGTTTAAATAGTTTTGAACAACTGTGCGCCCATGTGGAGCATGGGGTTTTAATGGACAGCAACTGCTCTTGGTCTATAGATGACAGCCGCAACAAATTTCAATTTGGTTGTGAGTTAGGACGCGTAATACAAGATGGCGAATTGAAAGGGATGGTTCGTAATCCAAATTATCGGGGCGTTTCCGCCAAGTTCTGGCGCAATCTGGCGGCAGTTGGTAGCCAGGATTTGATGGAAATATGGGGGACTCCCAACTGTGGTAAGGGTGAGCCCAATCAACTTATTCAAGTAGGGCATGCTTCTCCACCTTGTGTGTTTCATAATGTCGACGTTTTTGGCGGGGGATAAAGGCTTAAATGGGACAACAATATTTTCAAAACCTTTGGCAAAGCCTTTGTTCTCAGCTGAGTAGCACGGAAATTTTGCTGCTCAATTACCAAGGAGAAAACACTCACTTTGCTCGGTTCAATAACAATCGCATTCGTCAATCCGGTTATGTGCAACAGCAGGAGTTGGCGCTCAATCTCATTCGTGATCAAAGGCAATGTACAGTCGATATTCAATTAACAGGCGATATGGATGCAGATATGGAGTTGCTGACTACAGAGCTCAACGGGTTAAGGCAGCAGCTACAATACCTACCGGAGGACCCCTACCTGTACTTCAATACCGAGGTGCAGAATTCCGAGTGGAAAGGGGACACATCTGTGGTTGATGCCATAGACGCGGTAGATCAAATTATTCAAATATGTAATGGCCTGGATCTGGTGGGAATATGGGCCAGTGGTGGAATGCAGCGCGGATTCGCGAATTCCTTGGGGCAGTTTAATTGGCATAGTCAGGCGAACTTCAATTTTGATTGGAGTGTATATTTGAAAACCGATAAGGCAGTTAAACAAAGTTATGCCGGAACCCACTGGCAGGTGAATAGTTTTGAAGAAAAGATAACGCAGGCGCGGAACACTCTGGAGGTTTTGCGTGTGCCACCCAAAACCATTAAGCCGGGAAAATACCGGGTTTTCTTGACTCCTGATGCGATAAACGAAATATTGTGCCTTTTGAGTTGGGGTGGGTTTGGGTTGAAAAGTCATCGTACCGCACAAACTCCGTTACTAAAAATGATTGAAGATCGTGTCTGCCTGAATAAAAAATTTACCTTGGTCGAGCAGCACGCGAAGGGGCTAACGCCTAGGTTTACCGATACCGGTTTTTTGAAACCCGATAACGTTGTACTTATTGAAAATGGTGCGTATAAGGATTGTTTGAGTGGGACAAGAAGCGCGAAGGAGTATGGCGCTACGGTAAACTGTTCTCAGGAAGTGCCTCAGTCCTTAGGTGTTACTCCCGGTAATTTAGCCATGGCAGATGTTCTAAAGGCGCTGGATACGGGGATATGGATTAGTAATCTTTGGTATTGCAATTATTCGGACCGTAATAATGGAAGAATGACCGGGATGACACGGTTCGCTTGTCTCTGGGTGGAGCGGGGTAAGGTGGTGGCTCCCTTGAGTGTTATGCGTTTTGACGAAAGCATTTTTAATCTGTTGGGGGAAAATCTTCTGGATCTGACCAAGGAACAAGAGTGGATATTGGACAACAGCACGTATGAGCGAAGATCCACAGTGAATGCTTGTTTACCGGGTGTCTTGGTGGATGATTTTAATTTGACTTTATAGTTTATTGCTGTTTTCTTTCTGGTCTCTTAATAGCTATATTAGCAGTTTGCTGAGTTGTGCAGACTATTTCCTTTTTTATTTGATGTCGACTCACCTATGCTACTTAGAGTTGTCTCTACATAGAACTGTAGGATTAATCTGAATGTTATGTAAGTGCGTTAGGTAAAGTTCCTTAAGCGATCGTTAATCGCCTTGTTTTTACATGCATTTTTTCCTACTGAAGCAAATCGATCTACGTATGTCGTTGTATGTATTCCAAATCAGTTTCGATTATACTCAAGCCAGCCTCGGAATAAGAATAAAAAAATTAATCCTAACAAGGTTGATCCATAAGTAGGGACTGCGCAGGGGTTTGCTGGTTGCGAAACACTCCTGGAGTTTCTGACAAAATAATTTCTAAGCGCGGTAACGGTTTTGCATTTGGTACCGTGCAAACACTAGGGGGCTAGTATGGCTGTAGATGTGGGTGTAGCAAAAATTCTGACGTATTCCTGTCGGTCTGTTCTGACTCGATTCCTTACCGCTTACAACCAGAGCCTTCAGCGGGCAAAGAGCCTTCAGCGGGCAAAGAGCCTTCAGCGGGCAAAGAGCCTGCAGCGGCTAATTGGCCTCAATGTATATACCTATCTTCTGAGTACATGCCGGAACTCGTGTGTTTGAAGTGTGTCGCGGTTGTAGCTGTGGTCCGGGTTTGGAGGTTTAAATGAAAAGAAACAGATCAGATATCAGTGCCGGCCTTATTGTGCTGATAAGTATACTCAACTATGCAACGCCAGTGCATGCAGGCCGCGTCGCTGGGTCTGCCCACGACTTCACCACTTCCGGATGGAGTGGGGGAGAAATATGCGTCGCTTGCCACACCCCACATAGTGGTGATTCTACTCAAGTGGCGCAGTTGTGGAACCACTCTGTGACAAGCACCAGTTTTACTATGTATAGCAGTCCGGCGCTTGATGCTATCAGCACTGGGCAACCCGGTGGAATATCCCGGCTGTGTTTGTCTTGCCATGACGGAACTGTCGGTGTGGACAGTTTTGGCGGTGCTTCTGGAGCCACCTTCATGAGTGGAACAAAAGTGGTTGGAGTTGGCGGAAATCTCTCAGACGATCATCCTATTTCCATTCGCTTTGACTCGGCGTTAGCCTTGGCTGATGGTTCCTTGCATGATCCGACGACCACAACCGTTACGGTAGGTGTTGCCGGTTCTAAAACAAAAACCGGTACCATTGAACAATTGATGTTGGTGGACGGTACAGTACAGTGCACCAGCTGTCACGACGTCCACAACAATTTCACTGCGGGAGACCCTTTGCTGAGAATTTCTACAAAGGGCAGCCAGCTGTGTCTGAGTTGTCATGATAAATAAAATGAAACCGAGAATAGGAAAATAACTGTTGTTTATAAGGTGTCAAAAACAATAGCGGTAAAGCTGTATTAGTTGGGGGTGTGGTCAATGTTTGGGATTAAAAAAAGTGCACTGACGGTTTACGTCTTTGCTTGTTTTTTAGTGTTGTCTGGCTGTAGCGTAATCTCGGAAACGGGGCAGCGCGGCGTCAAAACTGTTTTCTATCCGCCTTTGCCTAACGAGCCTCGCATACAGTTACTCACAACTATTAATGCCGCCCTGGTTCAAGGGAAAACCAAGAATGCTTTTAGCGACTTTGTCCTAGGTAAAGAGGACGGTGTCGAAAGCCGCCTCACTAAGCCTTATGGCGTTGCATACTTTTCCAATCAAGTTATTGTCGTGGATACCCGGGGGCCGGGGTATATGATTTTGGATGCCAATGATAAGGTTTTGAAAACCGTAAGGGGTATGGGACCGGGACGGATGCAAAAGCCTATTAACGTAACCGTGGATCGTGAGGGTAGGCGCTATATATCCGATACGGGACGCGGTCAAGTGATGGTTTTCGATCAACAAGACGAGTTTTTGCAAGCCTATGGAAAATTGGAGCAGTTTAAACCCAGTGATGCCCTGGTGGTCGATGGAGAAATATACATCTCTGATTTGGAGCACCACATCGTCCATGTATTGGATCTTAACAGCGGGGTAACGCGCAGAACCATTGGTGCGCGGGGCTCCGGTGCCGGTGAATTGTTTTTTCCGACCAATATGGCATTGATGCCCAACAATAACATTTTGGTTAGCGATACAGGGAACTATCGTTTACAGGAGTTTACCCTGGATGGACGCTTTGTTCGTTCCTATGGTCAGGCCGGTAACGGTTTAGGTCAATTCGCCAGGCCAAAAGGAATTGCGGTGGACCACGAAGGCCTGATATACGCCATAGATTCTGCTTTTGAAAATATACAATTGTTCGATCGTCACGGTCAATTGCTCATGTTCTTCGGAAAGCCTGGAAATGAACTCGACAATATAAATTTACCGGCGGATATTAGTATTTCCTATGATGGTGTCCAGTCCTTTGAACAATATGCAGATCCAAACTTTCGGTTACAGTATTTGGTTTTTGTAACGAGCCAATATGGTCCGAATAAAATCACAGTATATGGTTTTGGAGAATACCGTCGTAATTTGTGAGGATGGCGGGAATCTTACCGCTAGGGGTCGTGTTAAAAGATGATGGAGGTATCGGTTAAAGGAATGATTTAGGGCGTAGGCAAAGGGGGTTTATCCACCTTTCCAAAAGTTGTATCGATTATAAATAAAGAGAAAAAAATGCAGTATTTACGCGCAAGCGTTAAGTGGTTGAGGTATGTGATGGTGGGGGTAAGTACAATTCCGACAGTCACCTCGGCGGAGGATATTAGGCAATTCCAGCTTACCGACCTGGCTGGAGTTGTGGCTGTGCGCGATTTTAGCGACGAACAGCATTACTCCGACGCCAATTCCAAACGAAATTTGAGTAGTGATATTCGAGAAATCGAAATAGAAGTGGATGCGAAGGCTTACGTCTATCATCCAAACTTTCTCAAATTGGATGTTAGTGGTGGGCCGGTATTCATTACCAATAAACAAGGCTCATCGTATGTTAGTAGTTTGGATTCGCAGTCTTCCGGTCAAGATGTTGATGAGTTAACGTACAATCTAACAACCCGATTTCATTTTCTTGAGAAAAAACCCTACCCCTTTTCTGTTTTCTTCGAGCGCCGCAATCCTCTGATTGTATCTGGCGTGGACGAACACTTTTTGCAAAGAAATACCAAATTTGGTGTTAATGCGGTTGTGAAAGAATGGAAGTATCCGTTATTCGTTAACTTTGAAGCCTACAATTTAACTTCAAAAGCTTCAGGACAACGATTGTTGGTGGATGATGATATCAGCAATATGAACTTACGTGTATATCAAACCAACAAGCGTAATGGAAGCAGGCAGGTGTTTGTACAATTGAGTCAGCAAAATTCTCATAGCGGCAGCGTGGCCCCCGGTGCCAACACCATTGTTGGAACCGCTATTGACGCACAAACAATCAGCTATGATGAGTACTCTACGTATGGGGCGAAAGGGGAGTATTCTCTGAAAAACATGTTTAACTATATGGGACGTCGGTATAAACGTGGAATATCTGATGTAACGCTAAAGCAGTTTCATTTTTCACCGGTGTTACATTGGGCGAAATCCGACGTGGCACGAATGTTCTATCAATTGGATTTGTTCAAAAGCAGCCAAGGATCTACGGATACGGATAATAAGAATTTCCGTGTCGGATATAAACAAGTTGATGAGAACGACGGCGGAAAGTCAGCAGAATTTCAAATCTATGACAACTTTACCAGCGGCCACACCATGGATTCTTACGGAATTACCGCTTCTTCTCATACTAGTAGAAAATTAGGCCTTTCCAATACTGTTCCCGGCATAAACGAAAAGCAAAATAATCGTAAGAAAAAATCCAAACACGACGGAGTGGCTATATTCAAAGCTTCCTGGGGCTATCAGGTAGAGGAGCGGGCTGCGCAAGGATCCAGTCAATTGATTCCCGTACAAAATGAACAGCACACTTTGGTGGGCGCAAATGAGTCCCGACTGTCCCGCATCAACGTGGATGCGAATACCGTACATGTGTGGAACATCACTCGTACGGCAGAATATATCCTGGGTAGTGACTTTTCCACTATACGGCGAGGCAACGAAACCTACCTGGTTCGCATTGTGGGTGGGAATATTGCTGATGGGGAAAACGTGCTTGTAGACTACGCCTACAAAACCGGTGGGACTTTTTCCCATAGCAGTATGGATCAACAAATCCAGGCCAGTATGGACTGGCAAAACTGGTTAAGTGTGTATGCCGGTTTGTCGGCGACCCGAGTGGATGTCACCGAGGGAACGCCAGGTATCGATATTCGATCTTCCGATCTCAGGAACCTGGGGTTTAATATCAATTATCCCGTATCCAATGAATTTGGGGTTGGTGGTGACTTCCGGTTTGATTTGCAAAGAAAAGGTATAGCACCCCATGAGCGTGTCGCTTGGGGAGGGTTCGCGCAGTATAAGCTTTATGACACAACTTTTTTCCGCTATTCCCATAACTTTGTCAAAGTAGACTACGACACCGCCGGAGCGGATGTCAATTTGGTTCGTCAAAACTTTGCCGTAAACACCCGAGCTTTCCTACAGTCGAGTATTTACTTGTCCTACGTGCGCGAAACGGACAACGGAGGTGAGTTTCCCAGAGATTTGTCAGATTTTGTTGTGAAATGGCAGTGGCGTTTCCGCAGTCTTTATTTCTCCTTAAACGGCCGTCGCAGTAGCGAGGCCCAGGTTAACGCTCTCGGTGATGTGCAAAAGGATAGAAATTTGTTGCGGGCTACACTGGAAAGAAGGTTTTAACATGGCGATCATAGCACTTCGAGTAACTGGCGTAGTTAGTTTAGTATCCATTCTGGTGTCCTGTGCCAGTGCCGGTGGTGCTACCAACTTTGGAACCGTGAACCTGGTATGGCCTGAATCGCCTTCCCCGGCGCGTATCGTTTATCGCGGGTACATACACCGCAAAGAGGACTTGGGTATTACACGTTCCCTGTTGGAACGCGTAAAAGGTTTGTTGTTTGGTGAGTCTACCTTAACTGTAGTGAAGCCCATGGATGTGCTGGTGACAGGGCAGTCGGTGTATGTGGCGGATCCGGGCGTGGGTGGGGTTCATCATTTTGATGAAGCGGGTGCCGGTCATGAGGTGGTTCGCATGGAAAATGATCAAGCACTCCCCAGTCCGGTGGCTTTAGCGTTGGGAGATGATCGTATCTATGTGTCAGACCCTACATTAGGCGTACTCCACTTTTCCGAAAAGTCGCAGGTTGCACGTCTGTACCCATTGAGTGAGAAACCCAAACAAGCCACCGGTTTGGCGTACAACCGGAGGACTAAAGTTTTGTTTGTGTCTGATACCGCTGAGCATCACATAAAAGTTTATGATGAATCAGGCAAACTGATGCGCGTCTTGGGGCGGCGAGGAGACGCCGATGGCCAATTTAATTTTCCTACTTATTTATGGTTGGATCAGCAGGAAAATCTTTATGTCAGCGATTCCCTTAATTTTAGAGTGCAAGTATTTTCCAGTAACGGGGAGTTTAAGTACAAATTCGGTCAAGCAGGCAATGCCACTGGTTATCAGGCACGTCCAAAGGGCATAGCGGTGGATCGCCTGGGGCATATTTATGTCGTTGACTCGTTGTTCCATGTGGTTCAGGTGTTTGATGCGGGGGGGCGGTTTTTACTCAATTTTGGCACTCAAGGTTCGGATTTTGGTGAGTTTTGGTTGCCGACGGGGATCTTCATAGACACCATAAGTAATGCAATTTACATAGCAGACTCCTATAACAAGCGTGTGCAGGTTTTTCGTTATGTTGGTGGTGAGTCATGATGTCAGTCCAGAGTAAGCGGAGTGGAGGTTTGGGGCAATACTCAAAGGTAATTGTATTCGTCTTACTGATTTGTAGTGGGATTGAGGTTCAAGCGGGTGTTGCCAATACCAAGCACAACTTGTCTATTTCCGGGCCTGGAACTCTGAAAGCGGCCAGCGAAGACAGAATATGCGTGTTTTGCCACACGGCACACCATGCTTCACCTATTGCCCCCTTGTGGAATAGAGCCAGTTCCGGTGCGATTTATACTCCTTACAGCAGCAGCACCATTGTCAGTAACCCCGGACAGCCCACCGGGGCCAGTCTTTTGTGTCTGAGTTGTCACGATGGAACGGTTGCGTTAGGCAGTACCACGTCCGGTAATATCCAAATGGCAGGGGGTACGACTGTGATGCCGGTAACCGGAGGCTTGTTAGGAACCGATTTGTCTGACGATCATCCGGTCTCGTTTTTGTACAGTTCTTCTGTGTCATCTTTACGCAATGAGTTGGTGGATCCGGCGACGTTGACCGGTCCTGTGAAGCTGGATGCGGCGGGCATGTTGCAATGTACTTCCTGCCATAATCCTCATGACAATACGTTTGGGAAATTTCTGGTAATGGATGATCGAGGTTCCATGCTGTGTGAAACCTGCCATAAAAAGCCGGATTGGAATTTGTCGCCCCATCGCAATTCAACGGCGGGATGGAATGGCGTAGGGGTGAATCCGTGGCCAAACAGTACGTTTACGACTGTGGCGGATAACGGCTGTAGAAATTGCCATGACACTCACTCTGCCCTGCACTCGCAAAGATTGCTGACCTATAGCAATGAAGAAGACGCTTGTACTATTTGTCATAACGGTTCCGTGTCCCCGGATGTTCTGACAGACTTCTCCAAACTCTCAGTCCATCCGGTGATGTCCAGCAACGGCGTGCATGATCCCAATGAGCCGGTGGTGATTACGGGGGGTAGGCATGTGGAGTGTGTGGATTGCCACAATCCTCATGCTTCCGGAGTCACAGTAGGCGTGGCAGGTTTGAGTGGAGTCACGTTTCAAAACACAGTGGTCAGTCCCATCACTAATGTTTATCAATTGTGTTTTCGTTGCCATGGCGACAGTCCCAACCTCCCGGCACCGCGTACCGTACGACAATTCCCGCAAAACAACATTAAAAGTCTGTTTGACACCACTAACAGTACCTATCATCCCGTCGCCGGAACCGGGAAAAATCTTAATGTTCCCAGTTTAATTCCGCCGCTCACAGTAAACAGCACCATCACTTGTATAGACTGTCATGGTAGTGATTCCGGTTTAACAAACGCGCCCCACGGCTCGGTGTATTCCCCCATCCTGAAACTACAGTATACCGCGACTGGTAATGCTGCCGAAAGCGCTGCTGCCTATGCCTTGTGTTACAAGTGTCACGACCGGACTGCCATTTTGGGTAATACCAGTTTTCCGGAGCATCAAATGCACATTGTGGGTGAAAATGCACCGTGCAGCGTGTGCCATGATGCTCACGGCGTCAGCGCGGCGGCGGGCGGGGTGGGAAGTATAGCTTTGATTAACTTTGACACTAATGTAGTGTCGCCCAGCGGTGGTGTGATTAACTTTACCTCCACCGGGGTTTTTAGTGGTAGCTGTCAGCTGGTTTGTCATGGAACGGATCACCCGCCGGAGATCTATTGAATCACTATGACAGTCAATAGCAAATATTGGATTTTGATTTCTGTGATGTCGATTTTGGTGTCGGCGGTGAATGCGGCAGACTTACGCAATGAAATTGTAACTAATCCAGCGTTAATAAGGCCTCTGTTAAAACAAGGCAAACTGTATGCGGTGGATGTGCCCAATCCCCATTGGAAGCAAGATATGTGTTTGTCGTGCCATGAGGCAGGAGGGCAGATGGGGCGAACCAACCTGCGAACCACGAACATCGAAATCATGTGTGGCTATTGCCACAATGAATTTTCTAAAGAAATATTTATGCACCCCACGGGCGTAAGCCTGAATGACAATATGTGGAACAATATACCATCGGGGTTTCGTCAGTCACTGGCTTCCTTAGGCGGGAGGGCCAGTCGATTGATGAACTGCCTTTCTTGTCATGATTTGAAGCTTCAATGTCTGAACAGAGGTTCTACGGTACGAATGTCCAATCCTCTGTTTCTCCGGGGTGGTCCTTACAATAGCCGTGTCGAACAATGCTTTTTTTGTCACGAAAGCAGTATGTTTCAACGTTTTAACCCGCACAAACAAATCAGCAACGGAAAAATCATTAAAGCCAGTTGTAAGTCTTGCCACCTCGATGTAGAAAACTTAACGCCGGAGACTAAGTTTGCTGATGTGAAATTGGCGGCCAAAAGAGATTTGTCCCAATTGTGTGTGAATTGCCATCCCTACAAACCTCATCCGGGAGGTGAAACGGGTATAACCAAAAAGAAGGAGGCGGACCATCTGGTAGTGCCCAAGGCGGAGACCCGCAGGTTTATGGACCAAATGCGCACAACAATCGATGTGGAGTTTCCGGTAACGCCGGGAACCGGCAAAATGCATTGCGCTACTTGTCACAATCCTCACGAAAAAGGCGTTGTTGCCTACAAGGCAGCCGATACGGGTGCAGATATAAAACATCGGTTACGGATGAAGAAAACCTGTAATTTTTGTCATGAATATTAAAGACACTATAACGAGGCTCTGCTGCATTCCGCTTGGCGGTTTGGTCTTGATCTGTGCTTTTTTTGCCGATGTCGTGGTGGCCGAAGATCTTAATTGTATGCTGTGTCACAAATACTTTGGTCTAAGCGCAGTAGAAAAAAATGGCAGTATTCATGTTTATTACATTAATGAAGACTTAATTAGTCGCAGTCCCCACGCAAGCGTGGAGTGTACTGATTGTCATGAAGGCATAGATGAAGTTCCACATAAGGATGTAAAACAAGTGGATTGCACTGTGGAGTGCCATATTGAAGAACCGGCGGCAAAGCGGCGGTTTTCTCACAAGGGAGTACAAAAACTCTTGCGCGCCAGTGCGCATTCCAGTGTGGATGAAACCGGTAAAGAAAAAAAGTATAAAGAGGATTATCCCGGATGTCGCCAGTGTCATGAGCAGCCACTGTATCGCTCATTGCTGGGTGTGACTAAGGATCCCGAAGCCTTTGCAGAAAAAAGTTTATCACGGTGCAAAAATTGTCATGAGAAAATAGAGTTTGTAGAAAAATATTTTCGCCATGTTGCATCAAGAATGCAGCGCCAAACCGGGCCGATGGGTAGGATTGACATGTGTTCCCAGTGTCATTCCGACGTAGGGATAATGGAACGCCATAAGTTGGATAATGTGGTTGCTTCGTTTAAGGAAACATTTCATTACAAAATGCTGCGATTGGGGTCGGAGAAAACTCCCGATTGCATTGGTTGCCATGTGGTCAGCGGTGCTAATGGTCACTTGGTTAAGTCGCAAAAAGACCAGGAATCTTCAACTCATCCCGCACGAGTTGGTGACACCTGTAAGCAGGCAGGTTGCCACGAGAAAGCGTCGGTACGTTTGGCGGGATTTAAAACCCACGTGACGTATGAGGCGGACAAATATCCATTGCAGTTTATATTGTTGATATTTTTCAGAATAGTCATGACAGTGGTGCTGTACGGATTTCTCATTGTTGTGGCGTTAGAGCTTTTCAGGCGGCTGTTTCCCCTGTACCAATTGCCTGATTCGGTTATCGAGATGGTAAATGACGCAATAAGGAGGGTGTATGTATCGGCGACCAAGCGTAATGCGAATAAATAGGGTGTTGTATTTTCAAAAATATACTACGACACAAAGAGTCCAATCCATCATTCAATTGAGTTCGGTTGTGGTTTTGGCTATGACCGGCCTGCCCCTTCGCTATGCTGATCAGGCCTGGGCCAAGCCCTTATACATTCTTTTTGGAGGGCCGGATATTGCTCCCAACATTCATCGAGCTGCGGGTGTGGTATTGTTGTCTGTTTTTATATATCACACGTTGTACTGGCTAAACTTGTTTTACCGCCATCACTTGTGTCGATTGGCAATGTACAACAGCATCAGCGGAAAAAATGTGTTATCGGCATTTCTGTCTCAAGCAATGATTATGAACAAGAAAGATTTTAAGGATATTTTGGATCACTTTAAATATATAACTTATTTGTCCAGAAAGCCGGCAAAGTATGATCGCATAATGTGGAAAGAAAAATTTGAATACTACGCACAGTACTGGGGAATAACGGTCATTGGTTTGGCAGGGTTGGCTTTATGGTGGCGGGACGAAGTGAGTTTGTTGCTGCCGGGGATAGTGTTGAATGTGGCTTACATATTTCACTCTTACGAGGCACTAATGGCGGTTTTGTTTTTGTTGTTTATTCACTGGTATCACGAATACTATTGTCCGGAGAAGCTGCCTTACCCCACCGGTTTTTTTTCCGGGTACCTGTCCGAGAAACAAATGATACATGAGCACTATGATCGCTACGTACAGCTCATGAAGTCTGTGGGGTTGGAAAATGAGATTAAGCCTCATCATTAAGTAGTGTAAGGATCCTGGTGTGAAAAAGCTGGCTTATAAGTTTTACGTGCTGTTGTTGCTGTGCCTTGTGTTCTGGGCCGGCCAATTGTTCTATTCTTTGATTTATTGGGACTTTGAAGTAAAGCAAACAAATACTGCCGAAGTGCTCAAAGGGGTGCCGTCGGAAATGGCGTTGTTGAAAAAGCTCCGAGGTAGATTGAGCACAGAGCCGACGAAGGAATATCATTTGGGGGATATTTCGATTAAGGAGCACTATGAAACGGGGCATTTTCATCATGTAGGCGGTATGTTGAAGGGGGCTGCATTGAATGGATGCGATTATTGCCACACAAATATGGCGCACAAAAAAGGGGAGGAAGTCAGGGCTTTTAGAAATATGCACAGCTACTTTGTGGCCTGTGAAACTTGTCATTTTATAAACCAGTTTAAACCGGAGGATGTGGAACACGGTTGGATGGACGTGTACTCCCGGGAGGCGACTATTAGACCGGTGAAACTGGATTTGTCAAAACCCAAGATAGAGTTCGACAATGGAATGGGGCGCTTGCAAAGTGTAAAAATTATACCGTGGTTAAAGCGCAAGCAAGATCGGGGGTCTATTATCGATGACTCTAAAATCGAAGAAGCGAAAAAGCTTTTGAACAGTTACCAGGAAATGGGAGATGTTGAACTCAGGGCGCAACTATCTCACATGCACAGAGGGCTGACCAGGAAGCCGTTTAAGTGCGATGATTGTCATTCAAAGAAGAAGTCCGCTATTTCCTACGCTCGATTGGGTTATTCCGCGCAAGACTCCAAGAGGTTGATGGATATTGCCATTGCTGCCCTGGTTAGTGAATATAATAAATTTCATTTTCCGGATTTGTTTATCAGAAAAGATGAGCGTAAGCGGAGTAAAAATCCGTGAGGGTGTTCATTGTAGTGGTTTTGTGGGCAGTGTTACCGCTGGTTTATGCTGCGGACGACTATGCGCTAGCCGATGCAAAACATCTATTTGATATCGTGGGAAAGCCTGGCGATTCCATGAGTCTTCCTACCGATGTGGCGGTCAATGATAACTATATCGCGGTAGCCGATGGTAACAAGCATCGCATATTAATGTTTGATAAGCGCGGTACCTACTTGTACGCAATTGGCAAGAAGGATCTGTTTAACTATCCGGTAGGTGTGGCCTTGAGCAAAGGTGATCTTATTGTGGCGGACACGGGCAATCATGCCGTAAAAATTATGGGAATACACGGAGATTTTAAGAAAAACATTCCCATCATGGTTGATGGTAAACCAGACAGGCCCATTGATGTGGCATTGGTGGATAGTGGTAAGGGCATCCTGGTGAGTTGCAATAACAGTCAAAAAATTCAAGTTTATTCTTTTCAAGGAAAGTTGCTGCGATCTTGGGGTGGAAAGGGAGAAGGGGAGGGAAAGTTTCGCTACCCGGCAACTGTCAGTAGCATGGAAGCGGGTAAAAACATTATTGTGGATGTGTTGAATGCAAGAGCGCAGATTTTCACTAATGGAGGGAAGTTCCTGAAAAGTGTGGGTAGCTTGGGAGTAGTGCAAGGAAAATTATTTCGTCCCAAAGGCGTGGCCGTGGACGCCAGGGGCCGTATCTATATCTCGGACAGCTATATGGATGTGGTTCAAGTGTTTGATAGCCAAGGATCGTTTAATCATGTGTTGGGTAATAGTGGTGCAATATTGCGTTTTTCAGCTCCTGCCGGGCTTGCAGTGCACAATCAGAATTTGTATGTGGTAGAGGTGCTGGCAAACAAAGTATCGGTATATGGTTTACCTTGATGAAAACTGTGGTCAGTACAGAATGCTTAATAGACCTTATAAAGGTGGTATTGCTAATTGTGGTTAGTATACCGTCGTTGGCGGTTGCAATGGATTTACCGGGAATTAAAAAGTCAGGGGCGTGTGCAGTTTGTCACATTGATTGGATGGTTGGGGCTGATCAAGGTGCTCCCTTGATGCCGGTATATGAGTATGTGATGGCGGATTCCGGCAAGCAAAAAGTGGTGAGCACGAAAAGGATGTGTTTTTCTTGCCATGATGGTTTTGTTAATGATTCACGGTTTCAATTTGGAGATGATACCCACAATCACCCGGTAGGGGTGAAACCGTCGGATAAAGTCAAAGGGAGTCTCTCTGGTGCAGGGTATACTTACCCACTGAATGAAGAAGGAAAACTCTATTGCGGTACCTGTCATACCGCGCATGGAGATGCTTGGGATAGCCAAGGGGCTATTTTTATGCGAAATAAGAATATTAACTCCAGCATGTGTATGGATTGTCACCGGGAAAAAAAATCAGCAAAAATTAATCATCCCCTGAAGCGTATCAATAAAACTCTATCTGAGAAGCTGATAGGTGTGGATATGGAATTGGGAACCGGTGGGCAGATGGTTTGTCAGTCATGTCACGGGGCGCACAACGCCAAGGGCAAGAAGCTTTTGGTGGAAGACAGTCAGAGGTCCGAGTTATGTACAGTGTGCCATGACGACAAAAAGGCTCTGCTCAAGGGTGAGCACAATCTGGTAAAGAATGAAGCATTTTTGAAAACCGCTAAGGGTAAGGAAATGGCGGCAAGAGGGCCTTGCGCAAGTTGTCACGTCAGTCACGGGGCAGTTGATACCCCACTGCTGGCGAATATAGGAGCCGGCTTCGGAGTGGCTGCAGTTGAATCCAGTTCGCGCTGTGTTGTGTGTCATAACAAAGATGGCTTGGCTTCAAAAACCGATTTAGGGCATTTTTCTCATCCCGTGGATGTGCCGGTAGAAAGCTTGGGTATTGACGTTACAGCGGGTCAGTGGGTAAAAAAAGGCGGAGGCGATGCAAACCTGGTTTCATTACCCCTATTCGATTCCACAGGAAAAGCGGTTCGTAATGGTGGCAATGTACAGTGTTCAACTTGTCATGATCCCCATGCTACATCATCCGTTGGTAAATCGAATTTCCTAAGGATGGAATTGGGGAAGAACAGTACGCTATGCGTAAATTGTCATACACGTAACGCGGCCGTTATAAACAGTAAACACAATGTGAATTTGTATGACGCAGGTAGGAAAGGAAAATTACCCAAACATACTGTAACAGGTCAAGGGGTTTGTTCCGCCTGCCATCGAGCGCACAAAGGCGATGCGCCACAGATGTTGCAGTTGGGGGCAGTGGGAGAATCCGTGTCCTTGATACAGGCTCAATGTGAAGCCTGTCATATAGAAAAGGGTGCGGCTAAACATTTTGCTCCTGACTCCTTCAACCATCCAAATTTGATTGAGGTAAAAAAGCAGCGGGGGAAATTGCCGTTATTTAGCTTGACCGGGAAGCGAGTTGATGAGCCTGGACGAGGGAAAATTGATTGTACAACCTGCCACAACGTTCATGTGTGGGATGCGGCCAATCCAGCCTTGAAAATAAAAGATGCGATGACTATTAAGGCGCATACGGGTAACAGTTTTTTGCGAGTAACCGCCGCCGGGGATTCACCCTTGTGTACCGGGTGCCATGAACACGAAGCCGGAGTGATAAATACCGAACACGATTATCGCGTGGTAGATAGCTGGCTCGATTACAATAGCAAACAAAAAAGTCTCAAGGCAGGTGTCTGCAATCAATGCCATGCCAGTCACAATGCCGTGTCCAAGACTGCAATTTGGGGTAGGTCACCGGGTAAGGCGAAAAATATTCAAGCTTCTTTTTGCCGAAGTTGTCATTCGAGCATGAACCGCATCAGCAATAAGGTCGTGAACTACGGTAAACATCCGGATCACGTCTTATCCTGGAATCAACCCAAGCGAAACTTACCTCTGTCTGCCGATGTGGATCTAATGCCGGTTACACCGGTGTTCTCAGAGGCAGGAAAAGAAGTCAGCGTAGGTATTATTAGTTGTCCCAGTTGTCATGACCCACACCAATGGAGTGGGGCAAAGTTAAATGCAGCTCCCGGAATAGAGAGGGAAGGGGGTAGCTCTGATAGTTTTCTAAGAAACCATTCAGTAGAAGAAATGGTTTGCGCGGATTGCCATGGGCTGGATGCCATATTCCGGTATCAGTATTTTCATTCCCATACCAATACCAAAAAACATCCGTTGTATCTGGATGCCCCCGGGAAGGACGCAAGGAATATGGTCGAGTCAATACGGTCACGGTAAATGAAGTTTGAGTCCAGACTAATAGAGGGGATCTTGCTGCGTCGTTATAAACGATTTTTGGCGGATGTAGAGTTAACTGACGGGCAGGTAATAACGGCGCATACAGCCAACACCGGAGCCATGTCCGGTTGTGCTGAACCGGGGAGCCGGGTTTGGTTGAGTTGTTCCTCTAATCCCAATAGAAAGTATGCCCATACCTGGGAACTGGTGGAAGTCAGTGGTGCCAACGCAAAAGTGTTGGTGGGTATTAATACAATGAAAAGCAATGTGTTGGTGAAGGAAGCCATCGCGTCCGGTCGAGTCAACAGTTTACAAGGTTATAAATCCATTCAAACGGAAGTCCCCTACGGAAGCAACAGTCGCATTGACTTGTTGTTACACGGTCCGGTTGATTCCTGTTATGTCGAAGTGAAGAACGTAACATTAGTGCAAGGGCGAACCGCCTATTTTCCCGATGCGGTGAGTAAGCGTGCCGTGAAGCATCTGGACGAACTTTCAAATCTGGTACGGCAGGGGGGTAGGGGGGTATTGTTCTTTTGCGTGCAAAGAGATGATGTGGATACAGTACGGCCTGCGGATTTTGTGGATCCGGATTATGCGAGGAAGTTACGAACAGCGGTACAATGCGGCGTGGAAGCTTTGGCCTACTCAGCGCAAGTGAGTGTGTCCCAAGTGGTTTTGTGTCAGGAATTGCCGGTGGAGGTTTGATCCTGCTAGTCGTCGGCTGACTCGTGTTTCTCCCCTAGTATCGCTTTTCGATTGCGTTTTGAATCCATTGAGTGTCATGGTTGTTGGTGCCCAGCGACAATACATCGATACGACAGGGTAGGTCTACGGAATTGTAGCGCTCCAATAAATATTGGGTGGCGCTACTCAAAAGTTTTTTTTGCTTGGAGAAAGTAACGGTTTCGGCGCCACTGCCGTGAAGGGCATTTTTTCGATAACGCACCTCCACAAAGACAATCGTATGGTTCTGACGCATCACGAGGTCGATTTCCCCTTGCTTGCAGCGATAGTTTTGCTCTATTAGCTGCAGTCCCTGCCGTTTCAGATAGTCGCAAGCTCTTTTTTCGGCGTTCTGGCCAATGGTGACGCTGGTCTGCTTTGTACGCACGGACTATTCTTGCTGTGCTCTTAGTATTCCGCCAGTACTTTGGGTTCACCTTTCCGGAATTGGGCCCACAGTAAGCGTCTTTGAATTCGGTTACTCACATCCAGGTAGAGGATGCCGGTTGTTCCTTGAATAGAGGTGAATCGATTACGGCGCAGTCGGTTTAATTCAGGAATGATTCGATAGGCATCGATACCCAGGGCAAATAGACGCATATAGCGATTGCTGGTGTTGGGCCATACGGTCTTGATTTGTTCTTTCAAAAGCTCATTGTTCTTATCATGGGTTAATGTCCACGGCATATCACTAAAACGCACCCCATTCATGTCTCTGTCCATATTAGCTTTCAAGCTGCCGCTATACACATGTGAAGTGGAGTACACAGGGATGTTGGCGGCGCGGTGGAATTTTAATTGCGGTCGCAACAATCTGCCTTGTCGAGAGTAGGCTGCCATGAAAATGAAATCCACATCATCCCGGCGTCGAGGCTCATAAAAGAATTTTTCACCAATAAACCGTCTTATGTTTTGATGCCGGTTTTCACTTTCATCAATGTTAAGCAGTTGTTTGATGGGGGCTGCATAGTCACTTTTTTTCATGTCATAAGTTTGGTGTTCCACAATCACACCACCGAGTTCTTCCCAACGCGATTTGAAAGCGTTGAATATTCGTGTGCCCCAGTCCGAGTCGGGATAAATGGCAGCGGCTTGCATATGGCCATCCAACCAAGCGTGTTCGGCTACGTGAATAGCTTCTTGCTCCGGAGACAGGCTCATTTGGAAAAAGTTGAACGGTGGATTACCTATTTCTTCTATATCACCGTAATTCAGACTGAGAACGCCCCCTTGTAGGTGGTTATATCGAGTGAGATTGGTAACGGCCTGTTTATTCAGTGGGCCAACTACAAAATCGGCACCCTCATCAACGGCCTTTTGGTAAATATCGGTAATGTTGTCGGGGTCGTCACCTTCATCATAAAAGCGTATTTCCGGCCGAGGTTGCCCTTTTTGTTCGGCAAAGTATGCGGTAAGGAATCCGTTGCGAATGGCTGTAGCGGCTTTTTCGTAGCGGCCGCTCATGGGAAGCATGACAGCAATGCGGGTGGGGCGTCCCAGAGCTTCGGGTTGTTTCGCCATGATGGCATTGATAATGGAGTTTTGCACCGGGTGTTGCGGGTAACGACTTTGCCAGTCAGTAATTCCTTGTTCTGCCTGTTGCAGGTCAGCCGCGGTTTTAGCGACTTTGGCCAATTCCAGCCAGCCGGTAAATATTGGATCTTTGGTTTGTGCAGCTAAGGCGGACAGTTCCCGGGCTGTTAGCTTTTGTAAATCCCGGAGAAGAATTTCCTGGTTTTCCAGGGCTTCCATTGGGTCGTCCAGCAATACTTCCACTATGGAGCGGGCGTGGGCGGCATTGGCGAAATCGCCAATAGCAGAATATATATCAATTTGAATCTGATAAAATTCTTTTTGTTGTGGTGGCGCTGCGGTCCGGATTTCGTCAGTGAGTTGGCGTAATTTTTTCAAAGCGACATTAGGTTGTTGTTTGGCTAAAGCCAGTTGAGCATCCAGCAGGTCTTTGCGCAATCGCATTTCCAGACCCAACGGCCTTACGTCAGTTTCCTTCAGTACCTGTTCAGCTTGCAGGATATAGTTGCCCAGCAACAGTAAGGAACTGACTCGAAGCTGATAATCCTGTTTTTGTGGTGTGGGCAAGGAGGCTGCTAACTCTGTTAACAATAAAGCAGCATCCAGGTATCGACCGCTGTTAATAAGCCCTTGTGCCGGTTGTTCGCGGCGTTGCAGTTCTTCCGGTTGCATTTCCACGACCACTTCTGCTTCTTCTTCAGTGGGGGTGGTAAGCACGCGGGCGTCCGGAATGGTTGGTGGGGCTGGGATGGATTGCGGTGGTGCCACGGTTCCGCAGGCAGCAAGCTGCAAAATCATCAATATGGTTAATAAATGCCCAAGTGGACGCTGGAAAAAATAATAGGAGCGTTTTGTCTGGTTCATGATTTACCTAGTTTGCTTTATGTCCTGATTTTCCGGATTATACGTGATTGTTTATGAAAAATTTAATCGAAAAAAACACTTTATACGTTGTGGCTACACCTATCGGTAATCTCAAGGATATAACCTTTCGGGCTCTTGAGGTATTGCAAACGGTGGATTGTATTGCTGTAGAAGACACTCGCCAAAGTGGAAAGTTGCTGAAACATTTTGCGATCAACACTCCTACACATGCATTGCATGAACACAACGAACGCCTTGTGGCCCAACATATTATAGATAAAATTAGCGCGGGTGAGGTTTGGGCGCTAATTTCCGATGCGGGCACGCCATTGGTGAGTGATCCTGGTTATCATTTGATCAAATTGGCTCGAGAGCAGGGGGTACGTGTTGTACCTGTACCCGGTCCCAGTGCGGTGATTGCCGCCTTAAGCGTATCGGGGTTGCCTACAGATCGATTTGCCTTTGAAGGATTCCTGCCGGCTAAGCAACAGGCGCGGCGCAAGTTGTTGGAAACATTAGCGCGGGACAGCCGGACTTTGATTTTTTTTGAATCCCCGCATCGGATTTTGGCGTGTCTTGAGGACATGGAGCGAGTCCTGGGTGAAGACAGGCCACTGGTATTTGCGCGAGAATTAACCAAAACTTTCGAAACTCTGCGTCAGGATTCTATTGCCAACCTGCGTCAATGGGTACAGCAGGATCCGAATCAGCAAAAAGGTGAAATGGTGTTGTTGTTACCGGCGTACACAGACCCTGAGCAGCAGGTGCGGGAATCTGAGCAGGCCGAGCGGATCTTAAGAATACTGTTGAGTGAACTTCCGCATAAGCAGGCCGTGTCTCTGGCGGTGAAGTTGACTGGCCTCAAGAAAAATACTTTGTATGACATGGCGCTGAAATTTAAGTAGTCCGGCTGATTCCGGCTGGTGTAAACTAGTGGCGGGAGTTGGCTGAACAGTCGCGCCATTGGGCACCTCGGTTCTCTTTGAGCGAACCGTTGAGTGCTGATGGGGAGGAAAGTCCGGGCTCCATAGGGCAGGGTGCCAGGTAACACCTGGGGGGCGTGAGCCTACGGAAAGTGCCACAGAAAATACACCGCCTAAGTGTTTGGGTTCGCCTGAATGCCGGTAAGGGTGAAAAGGTGCGGTAAGAGCGCACCGCGCCGGTGGCAACATCGGTGGCAGGGTAAACCCCACTCGGAGCAAGACCAAATAGGGGAACAATAGGCGTGGTCCGCGCCGTTCCCGGGTAGGTCGCTTGAGATATACGGTGACGTGTATCCAGATGAATGGCTGTTCTTGACAGAACCCGGCTTACAGGCCGACTCCCTCTTTACATGTTGGTGGTTAATATTCCCCTTTTCGCCATTTCGAAGCCGGTTTTGGCTTATGGCGTGTCCCAGCGCATCGGCTTATTTCCTAAGCTGTTCAATTGCAAAGAAATCATTTCATTGGAGCTGATCCTCCTTCATTTTGTTTGTTTCGTTTCCCATTGATGGTCGTTGTGAAATAAGCATTTACAGTGGGGATTTCCCTTGACACTACCTCTATTTCATTCCTATAGTGTACTAATGTGGGGCAAAGTGGGAAAAAATGGGACAATTGCCCCTCTTTTTTGATGCATCGGAGAACCGTAGTTGTTACGTGGGTTAAACGAACTGAACCTGGATGCCAAGGGCCGCATGGCGGTGCCTACCCGGTATCGTCAGGAATTAATAGACAGTTGCAACGGTCAATTGGTGGTTACAGTTGATCGCGATTTTTGTTTATTAATTTATCCTCTGCCGGAATGGGAAGAAGTTGAGCAAAAATTGGTCAAATTACCTACCTTCGATGCCCGTACACGAAATTTACAGCGGTTGCTGATAGGGCATGCCACTGAGGTGGAGATGGATGGCAGTGGTCGAGTGCTGGTGCCTCCACCCTTAAGGGATTATGCCAAATTGGACAAGAAAGTGGTGCTGTTAGGGCAAGGTAATAAGTTCGAACTTTGGGACGGGCAGCACTGGAACGAAAGTCGCCAGAAATGGCTGGAAACTGAAGACGGCAGTTTATCGCAGGACCTGGAATCCTTGTCCATATAAAGTGCCGCATGAAACTTGAATATACGCACCAACCTGTTTTGCTGAGGCAGGTAATTGAAGCGATGCCGTTTCGTGAAGGCGGCATTTATATTGACGGTACCTTTGGTCGCGGAGGGCATTCCCTGGCAATTTTGCAAGAGCTTGGCGCCAAGGGGCAGTTGCTGGCCATCGATAAAGACCCCCAAGCCGTTGCGGTAGCGCAACAGGAGTTGGCGCAGGATAGCCGGTTTACCGTGGTGCGTGCGTCGTTCACCCGTATTTTCGAGTTGGCACAGGAGCGCGGCTGGCTGGGGAAAGTGAATGGAATTTTATTGGATTTGGGGGTGTCTTCACCGCAATTGGATGACCCGGACCGGGGTTTCAGTTTTAAGCGGGATGGTGCTCTGGATATGCGCATGGACCCGGATGTGGGACAAAGCGCTGCGCATTGGATAAAGGAAGCAAGTGAACATGAGCTGAGTCGTGTGTTTCGGGAGTATGGAGAAGAGCGTTATGCCAAGCGTATAGCGCGAGCAATCGTCAAAGAACGCCAGGTGTCCCCCATCACCACTACGGGACATCTGGCTGCTGTTATTGCAGATGCGCATCCAGCCTGGCAAGCCGGCAAAGATCCAGCAACCCGGTGTTTTCAGGCTATTCGCATCTTTATTAACAAGGAACTGGAAGATTTGCAAACGTGTTTGTCTCAGGTAGTGGATGTGCTGGCGCCCGGTGGTCGTGTCTTGGTGATCAGTTTCCACTCTCTGGAAGACCGGATTGTGAAGCGGTTTATGCGGGAACAATCACGAGGAGATCGGTTTCCCGCGGATCTTCCTGTGACCGCCGACCAATTGCAACCGGTATTGAAAGTGGTGGGCAAAGCCATCGTCCCCGATGCGCAGGAAATTGATGAAAACCCCAGGGCTCGCAGTTCCGTATTACGTGTTGCGGAAAAGCTGTGAATCGCCACGGGACTGGCAATATGCAGGAGGCAGGCATGAATTTTAAATGGTTAAGTATGGCTGTTTTGGTTTTTGCCGTTACCAGCAGTGCAATGAGTGTGGTGAACTCCAAACACCAAAGTCGCAAAGCGTTTGTTGAGTTGCGAGCCTTGCAGGCGGTTCGTGACGAAATGCAGGTGAATTGGGGGCGATTGCAGTTGGAGCAGGCGGCTTGGTCTACCCATGGGAGAGTGGAACATATCGCTACGTCCAAATTGGAAATGCAGATGCCTGGCAGCCGTGTGGAAATTGTGCAACCGTGATAGCAAATGAACCTTATGTCGTAAAAAAAGGGCGGCTGGCTCTTATGAGTCTGCTACTGGGGTTTTTTACAGTGGCACTGATGTGGCGCGCTGTGGATCTGCATGTGTTTAATAAAGACTTTCTCCAGGAACAGGGCGATGCCCGCTATTTACGTGATGTACCGGTGCCGGCGCACCGCGGCATGATTACCGACCGCCATGGTGAGCCGTTGGCAATCAGTACGCCGGTGGAGTCGGTATGGGTGAATCCGCGCGCCTTATTGCAACAACAGGGACATTGGGCCGCGTTGGCCGCTGAGCTGGAGCTGGATGTTGCCGAACTTCGGGCTCAGCTATTGGCGCGACAAGACAAGGAATTTATGTATTTGAGGCGCCACCTGAATCCGGAAACCGTTAAACGGATTGCGGCTCTGGAAGTCCCCGGTGTTGCCTTTAAAAAAGAATACAAACGTTTTTATCCTGCCGGCGAGGTAGTCGCGCATTTGGTGGGTTTTACCGATGTGGATGATTCCGGCCAGGAGGGCGTGGAACTGGCGTTCAATCACGAACTTTCAGGTACTCCCGGGAGTCATAGAGTTATAAAAGACCGGTTGGGCCGGGTGGTGGAGACTGTGGAACGAATTCGCGAACCGCGTCCCGGTAAGGATGTTATTCTCAGTATAGATCGTCGTGTGCAGTATTTGGCCTACCGGGAATTAAAAGCGGCAGTCAAACAACATAATGCTGACGCCGGTTCGGCTGTTATTCTGGACGCAAAAACCGGTGAAGTGCTGGCGATGGTGAACCAGCCTGCATTTAATCCCAATAACCGGGATGAGTTGCGCAGTGCCAGTATTCGTAATCGCGCCATGACCGATGTATTCGAGCCCGGATCCACCATTAAACCGTTTACTGTTGCCGCCGGATTGCAAACCGGTATGTTTGAACCGCAAACCGTCATTGATACTGCGCCGGGTTTACTTAAGGTGGGGCGTAAACTGATTCGCGATTCCCATAATTACGGTCGTATTGATGTTTCCACGGTGTTGAAAAAGTCCAGTAATGTAGGGGCCAGTAAAATGGCTTTGGCCATTGAGCCGCGTCAGCTCTGGGAAGCACTGGCCGGCTCTGGTTTTGGCGTAACCACCGGTAGCGGTTTTCCCGGTGAGTCATCCGGGTCATTGCCGGACTATAGTGGTTGGCACGATCTGGAACGGGCTACCATGTCATACGGTTATGGTTTATCGGTGACACCGTTACAATTGGCTCGTGCCTATACCGTGTTTGCTAATAACGGCTATTTGCCCAGGGTCTCCCTGTTGCGAACCGTATACGGAACCATGGAGGCAAGCTACGACGAACCGGTACTGAATCCTGTCGTGTTGACTCAGGTGCGTGGAATGTTGGAATCCGTAACCCATCGAGGAGGCACAGGAACCAAGGCCCGCGTGACCGGATATCGCGTGGCAGGAAAAACCGGTACCGTGAAGAAAATCGGCGAGCATGGCTATGAAGACGGCAGTTATATGTCGATCTTTGCCGGAATGGCTCCGGCCAGTGATCCGCGTCTGATTATGGTGGTTATGATCAACGAGCCGCGCGGTAAACAGTACTATGGTGGGGCGGTGGCTGCACCTATTTTTTCAAAAGTAATGTCCGGAGCCCTGCGAATGCTGGATATTCCCCCGGACGATGTTCCCGCACTATCCGGCGCGCACTATGCCTGGGCCGGGCAGTGATGGTTACCGTAGAGGGTTTGTCAGTGCCTCCCACAGCGAATTGCACTAGGCAGGTATCGGGTACTGGATTGCAGATTTCTATGTCATATGAAGTTTTTTGTATCGGGCAGTTAAGGTAAATGGTGACAATGCAAAACAAGCGCAGTAATGAACTTATGCTGTCACAGCTGCTCCGCGATTATGTTGACATAAGCGCGGCGCAAGATCGAGCTGTTAGTGGTATTCGCTTGAACAGCTCGCAGTGCGGAGCTGGGGACGTGTTTATTGCCTTGCGCGGTCACCAAACTCACGGCATACACTATGCGGACCAAGCTCTGAGGGCCGGAGCTACTGCCGTGTTGTATGAAACTGCTCAGGATCTGGAACAAGAGACACTGATATTCCGTCGTTTGGAAAAGTCGGGTGTTCCTATTATTGCCGTGGACAATTTGAAACACTGTGTGGGAGCCATTGCAGAGCGGTTTTTTGGACAGCCTTCTGCTGCTATGAGTATGGTCGGGATTACCGGTACCAATGGCAAAACGTCCTGCGCTCAATTTTTGGCGCAGATGCTCAGTGAAGACCGGCTTTGTGCTGTGTTGGGTACCATAGGTAATGGGATTTACGGTCAATTGCAACAGAGTACCCATACCACACCTGATGCGATTAGTCTGCACGCATTATTGGCGGGTTTCCATGAGCGGGGCGCTACGGCAACCGTGATGGAAGTCTCCTCGCACGGGCTGCACCAAGGGCGCGTGGCCGGAGTGGCTTTTGATGTTGGTGTGTTTACTAATATCAGCAGGGATCATTTGGACTATCACGGTGACATGGATCAATATGCCGAGGCCAAGCGACTTTTATTTCTTTTGCCCTCATTAAAACATGCGGTAATAAACGCAGACGATGCTGTGGGAATGCGGTTTTTAACAGAGTTGCCTGCCGGCTTGAACAAAATCGCGTACACATTGGCTGATGAAAACCAATTGCAAAATACACTACCGGATTCGGTGGCTTTGATACGGGCTTCCCAAATTCGGCAATCGCCGCAGGGTTTGCAATTTCAACTTTCTACGCCTTGGGGTAGTTCGGTAGTGCATTCTTCCCTATTGGGGCGATTTAATGTTGGCAATATGCTGGCTGTGTTTGGTGTATTAATGGTTATGGGCGTGGCGTTTGATGTGGCGGTTAAGCGTCTGCATACCCTGCGAACTATAAGCGGTCGGATGCAGCGTTTGGGTGGTGTGGACGGTGCTCCATTAGTGGTGGTTGATTATGCCCATACCCCCGATGCTTTGGAAAATGTACTCAAATCACTGCGTGATCATCTTGGTGTTATAGATGGCGTTGAGGCTCGTAAAGAAACAGTCAAGGACTGCGCCCGGGGAAAACTGGTGTGTGTGTTTGGGTGCGGTGGTGATCGGGATAAGGGTAAACGCCCGCAGATGGGGGCGGTGGCACAACGTTATGCCGATCGCGTAGTGATTACCGATGACAATCCGCGCTCAGAGGCGTCAATAGACATTATTGCAGATATTCAAAAAGGACTGGATGGAGATCCCACAGTTCAGGTGATTGCAGACCGAGTTACTGCTATTGCCGGCGCCATCATTGAGGCGGGAGCAGATGACGTCGTCCTTATCGCCGGTAAGGGGCATGAGGACTACCAAATTGTAGGCGATACAAAAATCCCGTATATCGGTGATGTGGCACAGGCGCAAAGTGCTTTAAAGCAAAGACGCGGCGGTGAAGTTTTATGAGCGGCTGTCATATGACTTTGCAACAGCTCAGTACAGCGGTCAATGGGAACCGACTGGGTGGTGACGGATCCTTTGTGGGCGTCAGTACCGATACCCGAAAGGTGCAGGCCGGACAGTTGTTTGTGGCCTTGAAAGGTCCAAATTTTGATGCGCACGACTTTGCTGAGCAAGCACAGGCGGCCGCAGCAGCCGCTATGTTGGTGGAGCGACAACTGCCCTTGTCTTTACCGCAGGTTGTAGTAAAGGATTGCCTTGCTGCTTTAGGGCAATTAGGCAGCTATTGGCACAAACAACTGCAAATACCCACTCTGGCTATTACCGGCAGCAATGGTAAAACCACGGTGAAAGAAATGTCTGCGTCTATCATGGCGCAATCCCATACGGTCTTTGCCACTCGGGGAAATTTAAACAACGACATTGGCGTACCATTGACGCTACTCAGTATGGATGAGTCGCATCAGCGCGCCGTTGTGGAAATGGGGGCGAACCATCACCAGGAGATCGCCTATTTAACGCATTTGGTTAAACCGGATGTGGCGTTGGTTAATAACGCGGGACCGGCACATCTGGAAGGTTTTGGCTCTGTGGAGGGTGTGGCCCACGCTAAGGGAGAGATCTTTCAGGGCTTAACTACCGGCGGAGTGGCCGTATTTAATGCCGATGATGTTTATGTTGACGTTTGGCGGTCTTTAACCGGCCAGGTGCAACAAATGACTTTTGGTTTGAAACAGCCCGCTGATGTGTCCTGCACATGGTCTGGTGATCTGCGGGGAAGTGATTTGAGCATTCAGACTCCCGTTGGAGCAGTGCAGTGTCGGTTGCTCCTGGCCGGCGAACACAATGTGATGAATGCGCTGGCAGCTACGGCAGCAGCGGTTGCTTCGGGTATTTCTCTGGAGGATGTAAAGAAAGGTTTGGAGGCACTAAAACCGGTATCCGGACGCTTACAAGTGCTCAAAGGTGTGAGAAATGCCACCGTCATCAACGATACTTATAACGCCAACCCCAATTCACTGCATGCAGGTTTGGAGGTGCTGGGGAAAAGTGAAGGGGACCGCTTCCTGGTGTTAGGTGATATGGGAGAGTTGGGGCCGGATTCGGCACAACTGCATTTTGCGGCCGGTGAAGATGCCAAGCGCAGCGGAGTCACGCGTTTGTTCGCTATCGGTGAGTTAAGCGGCAAAGCGGTGGAGGCCTTTGGAGTGGGAGGGCAACATTTTTCCAGCTTGGATGCGTTGCTGGAGGCGATGCAAACCGTATTGTCAGCAAAAGCGACCGTACTGGTGAAGGGGTCTCGCTCCATGCGTATGGAGAGGGTGGTTGAGGCGCTCGTAGACAAGAAAAATAGTGTAGGTGCATAACAATGTTACTTTATTTAGCAGATTATCTAAGTCAATATCACAGTGGGTTTAATGTTTTCCAGTACATTACCTTGAGAACCATACTGGGTGTGTTAACGGCTTTGGTGATCTCCTTTGTGGTTGGACCGGTAATGATTCGAAAGTTAAGTCAATATCAAATAGGTCAACCGGTACGGGATGATGGACCGCAGAGCCATTTTAGTAAAGCAGGTACGCCAACTATGGGGGGTGCGCTTATTATTGTGGCCGTGGCTATTAGTACCCTGCTGTGGAGCGATTTATCCAATCGTTACGTCTGGATCATTCTAGGTGTGACGCTGATGTTCGGTGTGGTGGGTTGGGTGGATGACTACAAAAAATTAGTTAAAAACGATCCGGAAGGATTGCGGGGGAAATATAAATATTTCTGGCAATCGGTGTTCGGTTTGGCGGCGGCTATTGTTTTATACAAAACTGCAACCACTCCGGCGGAAACGACGTTGATTGTGCCTTTCGTTAAGGATGTGGCGATTCCTATGGGATGGTTCTATGTGGTGTTTACATATTTTGTGATTGTGGGAACCAGTAATGCCGTGAATATGACCGATGGCTTGGACGGTTTGGCCATTATGCCTACTGTGATGGTGTGCGGTGCATTGGGCTTGTTTGCCTACCTTACCGGTCATATTAAATTTGCCGAATATTTGGGTATTCCCTACGTCATTGGTGCCGGTGAGGCAGCGGTTTTTTGTGGTGCTATTGTCGGCGCCGGTTTGGGGTTTCTTTGGTTTAACACTTTTCCCGCCCAGGTTTTTATGGGGGATGTGGGCGCGCTGGCGCTGGGTGCGGCTATTGGTGTTGTTGCGGTAGTTGTACGCCAAGAACTGGTGCTGGTCATCATGGGAGGGGTGTTTGTGGTGGAAACCGTGTCGGTCATTATGCAGGTGGCGTCTTTCAAGCTAACCGGTAAGCGAATTTTTAGAATGGCACCTTTACATCACCATTTTGAATTACAAGGTTGGCCGGAACCGCGGGTTATTGTGAGATTTTGGATTATTACCGTCATTCTGGTTTTGATCGGATTGGCAAGTTTGAAAATACGTTAATAGACACAAACGAATGCAGGCAGCGGAACAAAAAACAGTTATCGTCGGTTTGGGTAAAACCGGATTGTCCTGTGCCCGTTATTTACATAGAAACGGACAGCCATTTTCTGTGGTGGACAGTCGCAGCTCGCCGCCGGGTGTGGCGCAGCTGACAGAAGAGCAACCCGGAGTTCAAATGCACTTGGGTGCATTCGATGAGCTTTGCTTTGAACACGCCTCACAGCTCATTGTGAGTCCGGGCGTGTCGATTAAGACTCCAGCCATAGTTGCAGCACAGGCGGACGGCGCCGAAATCATTGGCGACATTGAATTGTTTGCTCGTCATGTGAATTGCCCGGTGGTGGCCGTTACCGGTTCTAACGGTAAGAGTACGGTCACGGCATTGCTGGGAGAAATGGCGATAGCCGCGGGTTTGAATGCCAAGGTGGGCGGTAATATTGGTGTGCCGGCGTTGGATCTTTTGGAGAGCCCGGATACTGGCAAGGTGGTTGATGTTTATGTGTTAGAACTGTCCAGTTTTCAACTGGAAACCACGCAGAGCCTCAACGCGGTAGCAGCGGTGGTGCTGAACCTTAGTGCTGACCATATGGATCGCTATGTGGATCTGTCGGATTACGCTGCTGCGAAGCAACGTATATACCGGGGTGATGGTGTTATGGTGGTAAATGCCGATGATGCGGCGGTCATGGCTATGATGCAGAGTATTAGAGAAAAACAACCGCAGCGGCAGTTTCGGTGCTTTTCATTAAATACACCTTCGCAGTCACCACAGCAGCACCACTATGGGATTTTGGAGCAGGACGGTGAGTTCTATTTAGCCCGGGGTAAAGAACGGCTGTTGCCGGTAAGTCGTATGCGTATGCAAGGCAAACATAATTGGGCCAATGCTCTTGCTGCATTGGCGTTAGGTGAAGTCATGGGTTTGTCCATGGCCGTCATGCTGGAACAACTGACACAGTTTGCCGGCTTGCCTCACCGGACCCAATGGGTACGGGAAATCAATGGGGTGAACTTTTATAACGATTCCAAGGGTACAAATGTGGGCGCCACGATCTCTGCGATTATGGGTATGAGTGGTGGAAAAGTGTTGATCGCCGGGGGGCAGGGAAAAGGTGCCGATTTCTCCTCGCTAAAGGATGTCGTTCGCCAAAATGAAGTTAATGCGGTGGTGTTGTTAGGCTGTGATGCTCCATTGATAGAGGCAGCGTTGAGCGGCGTGGTTCCAGTGCGTCATGCCGGCAGTATGGAACAGGCTGTGGCGTTGGCATATGCCGAAGCACGCCCCGGAGATACGGTGCTGTTGTCACCGGCTTGTGCCAGCTTCGATATGTTTAACGGATTTGAGGACCGGGGTAACGCGTTTGTAACGGCAGTGGAGACGTTGTCGTGAGTGTGGCAGAACTCAAAGAACCAAGGTTGAGAGAGCCCAGGTTACTGGAGCCGAAGTTAAGCGGAGAGTGGCCGCGAAAGCGTCGCTTGTCTGTGGATCATTGGTTGGCAGGCGCGACCTTGGTGTTGTTGATTTTGGGTTTGGTTATGGTGGGTTCTGCCTCTGTATCATTGTCGGAAAAGCAAATGGGTGAACCGTTCTATTTTTTTTGGCGGCAAAGCGCCTATGTGTGTGCAGGTTTGATTTTGGCCTGGTTGGTGTTTCATGTGCCTATTGCTGTATGGGAAAAAATCAACCCGGCCTTGCTGATGTTGGGTTCTGTTTTATTAATACTGGTGCTGGTCTTGGGTCGAGAAATCAATGGTAGTACACGTTGGATTTCCCTGGGGCCGGTGAATCTACAGCCGTCGGAATTAATGAAATTGTTTGTGGTGATGTTTTTGGCGGGATATCTGGAGCGTCGTGGTGAAGAGGTGCGTACATCCGTGAAGGGGTTTTTGAAGCCCATGATGTTATTGTCTCTTATTGCGATCCTGTTGTTATTGGAACCGGATTTTGGGGCGGCATTTGTTATTGCCATAACCGCATTGGGGATGATGTTTATTGGTGGTGTACGTCTGCGCCAATTCGCTGCTTTGTTACTCATGTTAGGAGCCGCTTTTTCCGTTGTGGCCTATTCGGCGCCTTATCGGGTGGAACGGTTGACTTGTTTTCTTAATCCATGGGCTGATCCGTTTAACTGCGGGTTTCAGTTGACCCAATCGCTAATAGCTTTTGGCAGAGGTGAATGGTTAGGAGTGGGTTTGGGCGGTAGCATTCAAAAGCTATTCTATTTGCCCGAAGCGCATACGGACTTTTTATTTGCTGTATTGGCCGAAGAGTTGGGTTTGGTGGGTGGTTTGGTCGTCATCGTATTATTTGGCGTGATCAGTTTTCGTGCATTATACATAGGGCGTGTGGCTTTTGCTGCGGGTAATATCTATGCCGGATTTTTGGCTTTCGGTTTGGGATTGCTGATTGGATTTCAGGCCTTGATTAATATTGGTGTGAACATGGGGCTCTTGCCGACCAAAGGTCTTACCTTACCGCTGATGAGTTACGGCGGCAGTAGTATTGTGGTGACCTGTATGTCCTGCGCCATTTTGTTAAGAATACTGGCAGAAAACAACCAATATGCGGGCAGCAGCAATGGTGGAGGTGCCCACAGCGGACGAAGAAGTGCCCACAGCGGGCGGGGAAGTGCCCACAGCGGGCGCGGAAGTGCCCACAATGGAGGGAGGCGGTAGTGTCAGAGGCGAATCACAAGCAAACCATTCTGCTTATGGCTGGCGGTACCGGCGGGCATGTGTTTCCTGCCCTGGCTGTTGCTGATGAGTTGCGCTCCCGTGGAATTGCTGTGGCTTGGCTGGGTACGCGCAGAGGTTTGGAGGCGGAGGTGGTGCCTAAAGCAGGTATTGAGATTTCTTTCCTTAACGTTTCCGGTCTGCGGGGCAATGGCTTGTTAGGGTGGCTACAGGCACCGGTGAAGCTACTGTTGGCTTTGATTCAGGGTATCAGTGTTATGCGCCGGGTAAAGCCCGTTGCTGTATTGGGGATGGGAGGATTCGTTACCGGTCCAGGCGGTGTGGCAGCTTGGTGTACCCGTACGCCTTTAGTGATTCATGAGCAAAATGCAGTGGCAGGTTTGACCAACAAATTGCTGGTACCGTTTGCGCGACGGGTTTTAGAAGCGTTTCCCGGAACTTTTGCAAGCGGAAAAGCGATACACACCGGCAATCCGGTGCGCGCCGATATTGGAAAAACTCAGGGTAAGGAGGCCGACGGGCAGCACGGTAATTATCATCTGCTGGTTGTCGGCGGTAGCCTGGGGGCCAAAGCCTTGAACGACGTGGTTCCTGCAACCTTGGCCCAATTTAAACCGGATCAGCGTCCTCAAGTTTGGCATCAGACCGGAAAAAAATTGATAGAGGATGCCAGGCAGGCATACGCCCAACACAATGTTACTGCTCGAGTTGAACCTTTTATTGATGACATGGCGCAAGCTTACGCGTGGGCAGATGCGGTGTTATGCAGGGCCGGAGCCCTGACGGTGGCGGAATTGGCTTTGGCGGGGTTGCCGTCGGTTTTGGTACCGTATCCATTTGCCGTGGATGACCATCAAACCAGTAATGCCCATTATCTGGTGGATCGAGGAGCGGCGCTCATGGTGCAACAAAAGGATCTGACGCAAACAAAGTTACACGAGTTGTTAATGCAATTTGCCGATAAGCAAAAATTGGCATCCATGGCTAAAGCCGCCAGGGCTTGTGCCTTACCACAGGCTACTGTCAAAGTTGCAGATCTTTGTTTGGAGGTAGCCCGTGGTTAAAACCGGTCAACGCATGAGTGGTGGCTTTGCCGAAGCTAATGTGGCCAAGATGGGAACGGTGCAGCGAATACACTTTGTGGGTATCGGCGGCGTGGGTATGAGTGGAATCGCTGAGGTGTTGTTGAATTTGGGTTATGAAGTCAGTGGTTCGGATATGAAACAGAGCGCCGCAGTGAAACGATTGACTGACTTGGGAGCCCGAGTAGCGGTGGGACATACCGCAGAAAATATTGACGGGAGTGATGTGGTAGTTGTGTCTACAGCCATTGATACAGAAAACCCGGAAGTACAGGCGGCTCGCGACCAGCGTGTGCCCATAATTCGCCGAGCGGAAATGCTGGCGGAGTTGATGCGGTTTCGGTTTGGAATTGCCATTGCCGGCACCCATGGCAAGACAACGACTACCAGTTTGGTATCCAGTGTGTTGGCCGGAGCTGGCTTGGACCCGACATTCGTTATCGGGGGTAAGCTCAACAGTGCGGGTTCTCATGCGAAACTGGGCGCAGGAAAGTATATTGTGGCTGAGGCAGATGAAAGTGATGCCTCGTTTTTGTATTTGCAGCCTATGATTGCGGTTGTTACCAATGTTGACGCGGATCATATGCAAACCTACGGCGGTGATTTCGCTCGGTTGAAACAGGCGTTTTTAGAATTCTTACATCATGTTCCTTTTTACGGTTTAGTGGTGGCCTGCGTGGACGATCCGGTGGTTCGGGAGCTTTTGCCGGAGATTAGCAAACCGGTGGTGACCTACGGATTTTCTGAAGACGCAGATATACGGGCGCAACAATGGCAATGCCGGGATGTGCAATGTGAATTTAAGGCATGTATGCCGGATGGTGAGGCTATCGATGTGAAATTGAATATGCCGGGTCAACACAATGTATTGAATGCCTTAGCTGCCATCGCTGTGGCTAAGGAACTGGGGGTTAGCTCCCAGGATATTGCCAAGGTGATGGCGGAGTTTCAAGGCATAGGACGTCGATTCCAAGTGTATGGGGATGTTGCGACTAAAGCCGGCTCCATTGTGTTGGTGGATGATTATGGCCATCACCCGCGAGAAGTGGCGGCAACGATTCAAGCGGCCAGGGATTCCTGGCCGCAACGCCGCTTGGTGCTGGTGTTTCAACCGCATCGATTCAGTCGTACTCGGGACTTGTTTGAAGACTTTACTGAAGCATTGTCCAAAGTTGATGTGTTGTTGGTTACTGAAGTTTTTGCCGCCGGTGAGGATGTGATCAGCGGCGCGGATGGCCGGACCTTATGTCGTTCAATTCGTTCCAGGGGTCAGGTGGAACCCATTTTTGTGGAAGATGTGGAAAATGTGCCTGACGCATTAAACGATGTGCTAAACGAAGGGGATGTATTGCTGACTTGCGGTGCCGGTAGTATTGGTGCTCTGGCGGCAAAGCTTCCAGAAAAATTGAGGAAAAGTGATACATGATGGTGGCAAAACGAGAACAACCATTGCGCGGCGTTTTAAGTTTCAATGAGCCCATGTCCAAGCATACATCCTGGCGTGTCGGCGGAGAGGCGGATCAGTATTTCCAGCCTGCGGATATTGATGACCTGGCTTTGTTCTTGTCCCAGCTTGGCCCCGACGAGTCTCTGACTTGGGTTGGCTTGGGAAGTAATCTCTTGGTTCGGGACGGAGGGATTCGAGGTGCAGTGATTGCCACCAGCGGAGTGCTTAATGGTCTGCAACGTTTGGAAGGATTAAGGGTTAGAGCAGAGGCGGGTGTGTCATGCGCCAAGGTGGCGCGTTTTTGTGCCCGTCAAGGACTCACCGGTGCGGAGTTTTTGGCGGGCATACCCGGAACCATGGGAGGGGCTCTTGCCATGAATGCGGGGGCTTTTGGCGGCGAAACATGGGAAGTGGTTTCTGCTGTGGAAACGCTGCATCGCGGCGGACAACGATTTGTACGGTTGCCCGATGAATATGTGGTGGGTTATCGAACTTTAAAAGGGCCGGACAACGAATGGTTTGTTGCTGCTGAACTGGAATTGAAACCGGGAAATGTAGAGGCAGGGCAAGCTCGGATAAAAGAGTTGTTGGCACGGCGCAGCGAATCGCAGCCGACACAAATGCCAAATGCCGGCTCAGTATTTAAGAACCCGGTTGGTGATCATGCTGCGCGCTTGATTGAGGCGAGCGGCCTAAAAGGGGCTCGGATTGGGGATGCTTGTGTTTCCGAGAAACACTCGAACTTTATTGTAAACCTGGGTAACGCCACGGCCGCCGACATTGAGGCATTGATCAATAAGGTGCGACAAACAGTGGAATCCAAACAAGGTGTAAGCCTGGAACGGGAAGTGCGAATTATTGGAGAGGAATTGAAGTGAATGCTCAAACCGATATTGCTCGCTTAGGTAAAGTCGCCGTATTAATGGGTGGCACTTCTGCCGAGCGGGAAGTGTCACTCAAAAGCGGAGCGGCCGTCTTGTCTGCTTTGCAGTCCCGAGGAGTGGATGCTCACGGGATGGACGTAGGGGCGGATGTTTTGTCGCAACTGCAGCAGGGTCGATATGACCGGGTATTTATTGCATTACATGGACGTGGTGGCGAGGACGGGACCTTACAGGGAGCTTTAGAAATAATGGACTTGCCCTATACCGGTAGTGGTGTAATGGCATCCGCGCTGGCTATGGACAAACTGCGCACCAAGCAAATTTGGCAGGCGCGAGGGTTGCCTACACCGGAATATCGCATTTTGGAACAAAAACCAGATGCGGCACATCTGGTTCAGGAACTGGGTTTGCCCATGATGATTAAGCCGTCGCACGAAGGTTCCAGTATCGGTATTGCCAAGGTCAGCACGCAAGATCAGTTGCTGCCTGCCTGGGAAGAAGCCGCCAAGTATGACAATGAGGTGATTGCCGAGGCTTGGGTAACCGGTAAAGAGTACACCGCGGCAATCTTAGGTGAGCAGACATTGCCTATGATACGGCTGGAGACGCCCAAGGAGATTTATGACTACGAAGCCAAGTATTTGTTGGATACCACGCAATACCACTGTCCCTGCGGTTTGGCGCCTGAGATTGAAGCGAAAATGCAACAATTAGCTTTGCAGGCATTTCGTGCCGTCGGCGCACGCGGATGGGGACGGATTGATTTGTTTGTTGACGAGGCAGGAAATCCGTGGTTGATCGAAGCCAATACGGTGCCTGGCCTAACCGACCACAGTCTGGTGCCCATGGCAGCCAGAGCTGCGGGCATAGAGTTTGACGAATTAATGTTAAGAATACTGCAAGATACTTTATAGCAGCGTGATGTATATAGAGAACAGATTATGGTTTTGCGTTACACGTGGTATCTGGGAATTGGAATTGTCGTTACGGCTGTGATTTTGAATTGGACAGCGGCAACGAAAGACTGGGTTCCCGTTTTTTGGCCGGTTACCAAGATTAAGATCGTCGGTGATGTCAGTCATGTGGGTGAGAAAACCCTGGAGCAAACGGTGGGCGAATATTTGAATAATGGTTTTTTTACCACTGATGTTGAATCTCTGCAGGAATCCGTTCAGGGGCTTGCATGGGTGGAATCTGCATCGGTGCGCCGTTTGTGGCCGGATACGATTCAGATAAATGTAGAGGAACGGCAAGCAGTGGCCAGTTGGAATGGTCAATATTTGATTAGTAATCATGGAGAGTTGTTCGAGTCAGAAGATATGTTGGAGGGAGCGGTGGTCCAAATCCGAGGCCCGGAAGGTATGCACCGTTATATGTTGGATCAATGTCAGGATTTACAAGTGCAATTTGGAAAACACGGTTTGGAACTGACCCATCTAACATTGAACGAGCGTAGAGCGTTGGAAATGCGTCTGGCCAATGGTGTGAAGTTTGTGTTTGGTCGGGTCCATGGCATTAATGAAAGCGGATCGGTTATATCCAAGTTTTTATTGGCCTATCAACATGGTTTGAAAGCGAAAATGGATCGGATCCGTACGGTTGATATGCGTTATACCAATGGGTTTTCTGTTCGGTGGCGAAAAGAGCAGAGAAATAATAATCAGAATCACTCTATATCGGGTTAAGTCGGGGCCTGGGAACAGAAAATGGCGAAGCGGTCAGATCAGAATTTACTAGTAGGTTTAGATATCGGTACATCGAAAGTCGCAGCGATTGTGGCAACGGTGAGCGAAGAAGGGACAGTGGAGATTATCGGTATTGGTTCTCACTCGTCGCGGGGTTTAAAAAAAGGAGTAGTGGTCAATATAGAATCTACGGTGCAATCCATACAACGGGCGATCGAAGAAGCGGAGTTAATGGCCGGTTGTCAAATTGAATCAGTCTATGCGGGAATTGCCGGTAGTCACATTAAAAGCCTGAACTCACACGGTATTGTTGCCATCCGCGACAAGGAAGTGGGACAGGCGGATTTGGATCGGGTGATCGATGCTGCCAAGGCAGTGGCGATACCGGCAGATCAGAAAATGTTGCATGTGCTGCCGCAAGAGTTTCTCATCGACGATCAGGATGGAATACGCGAACCGGTAGGAATGTCGGGGGTGCGTTTGGAAGCCAAAGTACACATTGTGACCGGGGCCGTAAGTGCTGCGCAAAACATAATTAAATGCGTGCGTCGGTGTGGTTTGGAAGTTGCGGATGTGATTTTGGAACAACTGGCCTCCAGTCAGGCGGTTTTGACGGATGATGAAAAGGAATTGGGAGTATGTTTGGTGGATATTGGTGGAGGCACTACTGACATTGCCGTATTTGCCGAGGGTGCTATACGGCACACCGCAGTGATCCCCATTGCCGGCGACCAGATTACCAATGACATCGCCGTAGCCTTACGTACACCAACACAATATGCGGAAGAGTTAAAGAAAAAGTATGCTTGCGCCTTAACGCAGCTGGCCAGTCCTGACGAAAGCATTGAGGTGCCTAGTGTGGGTGATCGTGCCCCCCGGCGTTTGGCGCGACAAACGCTGGCGGAGGTGGTTGAGCCCCGCTTTGAAGAGTTGTTGACCTTGGTGCAAAACGAGTTGCGCCGTAGTGGCTTTGAAGATATTTGCGCTGCCGGAGTTGTGCTGACCGGTGGTTGCTCAAAAATGGAAGGTGTTATTGAGTTAGCGGAGGAGGTGTTTCATGTGCCCGTACGTATAGGTTTGCCGACACAGGTGAGCGGGCTAGTGGATGTGGTAAGAAACCCGATTTATTCAACCGGTGTTGGGTTGTTGTTATACGGGTACCGGCATCAACAGGACAGCGGTCGATGGGACCGGCAGTCCGAATGGGGGATGAAAACTCTTTGGCAGCGAATGAGAAGCTGGTTTCAAGGTAATTTTTAAAATACAGATTGGTTAAGCACAGAGGAGCTTAGACATGTTTGAACTAATGGATGTATATACTCAGGGTGCCGTGATTAAGGTCATCGGTGTGGGTGGTGGCGGCGGTAATGCCGTGGAGCATATGGTGACACAAAAAATTGAAGGCGTGGATTTCATTTGTGCCAACACGGATGCCCAGGCTTTAAAAATTTCTTCGGCCCAAACTTCAATTCAATTGGGTTCCTCCATTACCAAAGGTTTGGGTGCCGGCGCCAATCCGGATCTTGGGCGCCAAGCCGCCTTGGAGGATCGCGAGCGTATTGTTGAAGTGATTCAGGGCGCGGACATGGTGTTCATCACTGCCGGTATGGGGGGGGGGACTGGCACGGGAGCTGCACCGGTAGTTGCACAAATTGCCAAGGAAATGGGAATTTTAACGGTTGCTGTTATTACCAAACCCTTTCCTTTCGAAGGACGCAAACGTCTGCAAGTGGCTGAAGAAGGGATTCGTGGTCTAAGTGAATACGTCGATTCCTTGATTACCATTCCGAACGAGCGTTTGTTGACGGTGCTGGGCAAGAACATTAGTTTGCTGGATGCTTTTAAAGCGGCGAATGACGTGTTGTTGGGGGCTGTCCAAGGAATTGCCGAACTGATTACCCGCCCTGGTTTGATTAACGTGGATTTCGCTGATGTTCGTACCGTGATGTCAGAAATGGGTATGGCCATGATGGGTTCGGGTACTGCGGTGGGTGAAGGTCGGGCGCATCAAGCGGCTGAAGCTGCCATTGCCAGTCCCTTGCTGGAAAATGTGGATCTGGCCGGTGCTCGAGGTATATTGGTTAATATCACAGCAGGTATGGATATGGCCATTGGTGAGTTTGAAGAGGTAGGTAATACCATTAAGGGTTTTGCTTCAGAAAATGCCACTGTGGTGGTAGGAACAGTAATTGATCCGGAAATGAGCGAAGAACTGCGTGTTACTGTAGTGGCTACCGGATTGGGTAACCACGTTAAACAAGCAGACAAACCGGTGAAACTGGTCGATAAGACACCGTTGGGTGGTGTAGATTACGGTAAATTGGATCGTCCTACTGTAATACGTAAGCAAGTAGCCAACGAAGGTTTCGCATCCGCTTCGAGTGCCGATATGGATTATCTGGACATTCCTGCATTTTTGAGACGCCAGGCAGATTGAGGTCTGTTTGGCGTCGCTATAAATGCGGCGTGATGTGTAGGATAAAAGGGTTATTTCGCGGAGGTGTAGCGTAGGCTAATATTTGAACCGTATCACACAATAATGTAGGCATCTGCTGGGTTGCTGTGATATGATCGCCCGGCCATTCTATGGCAGGGTTGGTCTTGGTTGTTATTTGAGCTGATCTTTTGGTTATTATCCTGGTATATGTAGGTTCTGGTTTATAAAAGCTCCGGTTTTTTAGCCTGTTGTTAAACAAAGAAATGTGAAATGATTCGACAAAGAACGCTTAAAAATATTATTCGTGCCACAGGTATTGGTCTGCACACAGGACAGAAAATCTATTTAACCTTGCGTCCTGCCGCGATCGATTCGGGGATTGTTTTCCGGCGGGTGGATTTGAGTACGCCTGTGGATATTGAAGCCAAACCGGAGAACGTTGGTGATACACGCCTGTCCACCACCTTAATGAATGGTGATGTTCGCGTTTCAACGGTAGAACATTTGTTATCAGCTTTTGCGGGCCTGGGTATCGATAATGCCGTTATTGAATTGAGCGCGGCTGAAGTTCCCATTATGGATGGCAGTGCCGGGCCTTTCGTGTTTCTGGTGCAATCCGCTGGGATTGAAGAACAGAATGCACCCAAGCGTTTCATCCGCATCAAAAAACCTGTGGTAGTTGAAGATGGTGACAAATGGGCTCGTTTTGATCCATTTGAAGGTTTTAAAGTTTCCTTTAATATTGATTTTGAGCACCCTGTTTTTCGTAATCGCTCTCAGACCACCACCGTGGATTTCTCCAGTACTTCCTTCGTGAAAGAAGTGAGTCGAGCGCGGACTTTTGGATTTATGCGGGACATTGAACATTTGCGCCAAAATGACTTGGCTCTGGGCGGTAGCCTGGATAATGCCATTGTTTTGGATGACTATCGCATTCTCAACGAAGACGGTTTGCGTTATGAGGACGAGTTCGTACGGCACAAAGTTTTGGACGCCATTGGTGATCTGTATTTATTGGGTTGCAGCTTGATTGGTGAGTTCAGCGGCTATAAATCCGGTCACGAACTTAATAATCGTCTATTGCGAGCTCTGATGGCGCAAGAGTCGGCTTGGGAGTCGGTTACCTTCGAAGATGTAAATCAAGCCCCCATTTCTTTTACTCAGCCTCTGGTTACCACCAGCTAATTCAGGTTTACCGCAATCCCGGTTTCTTCTACTAACCCAATAACCATACGTAACGTAATGGTTGTTGGGCTATTCTGCGTTCTAAGAAAAACCTAAAGTTTTCGTGGGTTTGGGCGATAAATTCAGTAATGCTACGCAGCTCTTATATAATTGTGAACGATATCTCAAAGAATCGTTATCAATTATGTCGATAATCGATTACACTTTTGGTTGAAAGTTGTTCGAAAGCTGCTTAATAGCCGCTTTTAGACCAGGATCTTGGATGTCATCGGCAGCTTGATTAAGCCACTGTGCGGCTTTTACCGATACATCCGGGTTTGGTGCTTGAAGAGCAGTGTTTCCAGTGTGTGGCTGGACTTTAAACTGAACTTTTTTAAGTTTGGTCAGGCCAACATCATGAGTCAGGAAGCGTAAGATACTCGCCCCCTGATATCGCGCCTTAGTTAGCCACACTGAGGAATCAGCCATAATCACCGCTGTGTCATCCCGCACATTGGCAAGCACAATGTGCTGATTTAGGGGTTCCGACAGGAATAGGCAAAGATTTTGGTTGATTTGTTGTAGCACGGAAGCTTTTTCCAATATGGCCTGAAGGCCGGTGGACGGCGAGTGGAGAATGTTGCTGACGGATTTTAGATAAGTTGGCATATTCATTGGATGTTAAATAATCGAGATACTTAAATCAAGAAATTGGGAATTTGCGAAAGTCTGTCAAAACAATCGATTGTACAAAGATTTAGCAGAGGACCGGTTTTAAAGCAATCTCAGGATTAAACGCATTAAAAGGAAACTACTTGGCATGAATATCATATTTGTTCCCAAGAAAGGCAGTTGTTCAAATACCTTCCGGCTGAATTCATGGTCGATTTTCTTCTCGCTGACATTTTTAAGTTTATTGGTGGGCTCCATCGCTTGGGGCGGTTTCTATCTGGGCAAACTCACGGGTGAAGCCAATGTGGGTACGGATGCCATGCTGGCCAACTGGAAAAACGAGATAACCAAACAGCGTACTGTGGTAAACGAGACCCGTCGCAGTTCAAAGGAAAATATTGATGCCCTGGCAGTACGTTTGGGACGGTTGCAGTCACATGTGATTCGCCTGGATGCGCTGGGTGAGCGCCTGACCAAGATGGCAGAACTGGATAAAGGGGAGTTTGATTTTAGCACTCAACCCGCCCAGGGTGGGCCTGAGAGTACGGAAAGTTCGAATTCTATCAAAGTCGCGGATTTTGCTGCGGCCCTGGAATCACTGTCGCACCAGATTGATAATCGCGGTCAACAACTGGCTCTGCTTGAGGCAATGTTGATGAATCAAAGTTTACAGGAGCAAGTGTCACCCGCCGGTCGTCCCATACGTTCCGGATGGTTGTCTTCCTACTTCGGTATGCGAACCGATCCCTTCACGGGGCGCCAGGAGCGGCATAAGGGTGTGGATTTTGCTGGAAAAGCGGGTAGTGATGTTATTTCCGTAGCCTCCGGTGTGGTGACTTGGGCCGGCAAACGGTATGGGTACGGAAATTTGGTGGAAGTGAACCACGGTAACGGTTATGCCACTCGCTACGGGCACAACTCAGACGTATTAGTGAAAGTGGGTGATGCTGTGAAGAAAGGCCATAAACTGGCTCTTATGGGCTCCACCGGCCGTTCCACCGGGCCTCATGTGCATTTTGAAGTGTTACACAACGGCAAGGCCGTGGATCCGATGAAATACATTAAATCGGTCCAATAAGCTAAATTATTCGTAATAATAATTCTCTAATCTACTGATCCTCGCTATAATCCTCAACTTTCCTTGAAAGTTGAGGATTTTGCCATATATCGCCTTTATAAAAGGCAGTCCTAAAATCCACACACAAATATAAAGAATCAAAATGGTAAGCAAGGTACTGAATAAAATCTTTGGTAGTCGGAATGACCGGGTAGTTAAACGATTAAACAAAGTCGTGACGCAAATTTCCGCTCTTGAACCCCAGATTGAAGCCCTGACGGACGAGCAACTCAAAGCCAAAACTCAGGAATTCAAAGATCGCGTGGCGGCGGGGGAAAAAATAGACGGCTTGTTACCGGAAGCCTTCGCCACCGTTCGGGAGGCAGGACGTCGCAGTATGAATATGCGTCATTTTGATGTGCAGCTCATTGGCGCTATGGTGCTCAATGACGGCAAAATTGCGGAAATGCGTACCGGGGAGGGTAAAACCCTGGTGGCTACCCTGGCGGTATATTTGAATGCCCTCAGTGGTAAAGGGGTGCATGTGGTGACCGTAAACGACTACCTGGCCAAGCGCGATGCCCAATGGATGGGAACCTTGTATAACTTCCTCGGACTGAGCGTGGGCGTCATTTTATCCGGCCAAAACCACGAAGAAAAACGGGCGGCGTACCAAGCGGATATCACCTACGGAACCAATAATGAATACGGCTTTGATTATCTGCGTGACAACATGGCATTTAGCGTGGATGAGAAAGTTCAACGTGAACTGAACTTTGCCATCGTGGACGAGGTGGATTCCATCTTGATTGACGAAGCCAGGACGCCTTTGATTATTTCCGGGCCGGCAGAAGATAGTTCTGATCTCTATTTAAAAATCAATAAGTTAATACCAAAATTGGAGCGTCAGGAAGGTGAGGAGGTGGAGGAAGGTCAAGGTGGTGATTTCTACATTGACGAGAAATCCAAGCAGGCCTACTTTACCGAGCGCGGTCATCAAAACGTGGAGGACTTGCTGGCCCGGGCAGGTTTGATTGCAGAAGGTGAAAGCCTCTACGATGCGGCCAATATTCGATTAATGCACCATTTAAATGCCGCTCTCAGGGCCCATTCCCTGTTTCATAAGGATGTGGATTATATCGTTTCGGCAAATAACGAAATCGTGATTGTGGATGAGTTCACAGGACGTACCATGGAAGGGCGCCGCTGGTCTGATGGATTACACCAGGCGGTGGAAGCCAAAGAAGGGGTGCCGGTGCAACAGGAAAACCAGACTCTGGCTTCAATTACTTTTCAGAATTATTTTCGTCTATACAATAAGTTAGCAGGTATGACCGGTACTGCGGATACGGAAGCTTTCGAATTTCAACAGATATATGGCTTGGAAGTGGTGGTGATTCCCACGAATGAGCAGGTACGTCGCAAGGATCATGCAGATTTGGTGTATTTGAGCTTCGAAGAAAAGTTTGAAGCGATTAAGGAAGATATCAAAGACTGCCGTAAACGCCAACAGCCTGTATTGGTTGGTACCGCTTCCATTGAAACCTCCGAGTATTTATCCAACTTACTGAAAAAAGAAAATATTCCCCACGAAGTGCTTAACGCCAAACAGCATCAGCGCGAGGCACAAATCGTGGCTCAGGCGGGCAGCCCGGGTGCTGTGACCATTGCTACCAACATGGCGGGTCGAGGTACGGATATTGTGTTGGGTGGCAATCCTCAAGCCGGGGATACGCCGATGGATTCGGAGCAATGGCAAAAATTGCATCAGCAAGTTCTGGATGCAGGCGGTTTGCATGTCATAGGTACGGAACGGCACGAGTCGCGGCGTATTGATAATCAGCTGCGAGGACGTTCCGGTCGTCAGGGAGATCCCGGTTCCAGTCGTTTCTATTTGTCGCTGCAGGACAATTTAATGCGTATTTTCGCCTCCGACCGTATCGGTAATATGATGCGTAAGCTGGGTATGGAAAAAGGCGAGGCCATAGAACATACCTTGGTGAGCCGGGCAATCGAAAATGCTCAACGCAAAGTGGAAGGACACAACTTCGATATACGCAAACAGTTATTGGAATATGACGATGTGGCCAATGATCAGCGTAAAGTTGTGTATGAACAGCGCAATGAGTTGATGTCAACAGACGATGTTTCTGAAACCGTTCGGGCCATTCGTCATGATGTCATCAATGATGTGATTAGTACTTATATCCCTCCCGGCAGCATGGACGAGATGTGGGATGTGCCAGGATTGGAAAAAGCATTGGAAGCCGAATTTGGCATGCGCATGCCGCTGCGCCAGTGGCTGGACAAAGATCACAACTTACACGAAGAGACTTTGCGTGACAAAATTGAGCAGGAAATGGTGGATGCCTACAAAGACAAGGAAGCCATGGCCGGTAGTGAAGTTTTACGCCATTTCGAAAAAGCTGTGACGTTAAAAGTGGTGGATGATCAATGGAAAGATCACCTGAGCACCATGGATCATTTACGTCAAGGGATCCATTTGCGGGGATATGCGCAGAAAAATCCCAAGCAGGAATACAAACGAGAGGCTTTTGAACTGTTCAGTGCCATGTTGGAACGTATCAAGACTGAGGTCATCACCATAGTTTCCCGGGTTCAGGTCCGCGCCGAATCGGATGTGGAAGCGGTTGAAGAGCAACGTCGCTCCAGTGCACCCATGTCCTTTCAGCACGAACAAATGCAGTCCATGACCGCTGGAGGAGGGGGTGGTGGGGAAGAGGAAGAGGAGGCAGGGCAACACCAGCCTTTTGTGCGGCAGGAGCGAAAAGTCGGGCGCAATGAGCCCTGTCCCTGTGGTTCGGGTAAAAAGTTTAAGCAGTGCCATGGCAAACTCAGCTAAGTTACATCCTGTTGCCGGTATCGAGCTGGCTACGGTTTGTGCCGGGATCAAAAAAGCCGATCGTCGTGATTTGGTGGCCATTAAGATGGTACCGCAGACGGCTGTGGCGGCGGTCTTTACCCGCAATGAATTTCGCGCCGCACCGGTATTGCTGGCCCAAAACCACCTGCAAACTCATAAACCCGTTTGTTTATTGATAAATACGGGAAATGCCAATGCCGGTACGGGGCAGCAGGGCATGGCAGATGCCCAAGAGAGTTGTCGCCAACTGGCTCAATTGCTTCAATGTGATGAACAGCAGGTGTTGCCTTTCTCCACCGGTGTCATTGGTGAGAATCTTCCAGTACAAAAAATTGTCGCTGCTTTACCGGCGTTAGTCGAGAACTTGACGGTTGATGGTTGGGAACAGGCATCCCATGGCATATTGACCACGGATACGGTGACCAAGGCCCATTCCTACCAAATTCCGGTGGCAGATCAAAGCATCACCTTAACCGGCATTGCCAAAGGGTCAGGCATGATACGGCCGAACATGGCGACCATGTTGGCTTTTATCGGAACCGACGCTCAAATAGAGCCGACCTTGCTGCAACAATGTTTGAACGAGGCCGTGACGCAGTCCTTTAATCGCATTACGGTAGACGGTGACACTTCCACCAACGATGCCTGCGTACTCATGGCCACCGGTCGTTCAGGAGTGGAAATTACCGCTGATTCTGCAGCTTATCGATTATTCTGCGATGCTTTGTGCCGGTTGGCTCAGGAGTTGGCTAAGGATATAGTGCGTGACGGTGAAGGTGCGACCAAGCTGATCACGGTCGAGGTGAATGGTGGCGCATCAATGCAGGAGTGCCACGATGTGGCTTACACCATCGCCCATTCCCCCTTAGTGAAAACGGCCATGTTTGCTTCTGATCCCAATTGGGGCCGTATCCTGGCCGCAGTGGGCCGTTCCGGTGTGACCTTGGATATTAATGCGGTGGAAATCTATCTGGACCAAGTTTGTATTGTTCGCGACGGTGGCCGGTCACCGGATTACACCGAAGCGGCAGGGCAGGCCGTGATGGAGCAAAACGAAATCACCGTGCGTGTGGCGCTGAATCGCGGCGAACACAGCACTCAGGTGTGGACCTGCGATTTCTCCTATGACTATGTCCGAATTAATGCCGAATATCGCACTTAGTCGTTCCAGCTTTTGGTGACAACATTCGTTGACAACAGCGCAGTCCATGTGGCGGTAGCTGTGGTTTTCAATCCGCAGGGGGACGTGCTGATCTCCCGCCGCGCAGAGTATTTGCACCAAGGTGGTAAATGGGAGTTTCCCGGCGGCAAAGTGGAACCCGGTGAAACCGCGTTTCAAGCTTTGCAGCGGGAGTTGTTGGAAGAGCTGGGTGTGGGGCTGCAGCGTGCCGATCCTTTGGTTCAAATTCCCTATGCCTATGACGACAAGAAGGTTTTTCTGGATGTGTGGGTATCAAAAGGCTACAGCGGAGCGGTGGAGTCTCGCGAGGGACAACCCTGGCGTTGGTTGCCTCTGTCCCAATTGGAAGATTATGAATTTCCGGCGGCCAATCAAGGCATCATAGACAGTCTTTTATTACCGCGGGAGTACGTCATCACTCCCGAACCGGAGGATCAGCAGTCCTTTTTGGAGCAGCTGTCTCAGGTGTTGCGCAGTGGCATCAAGATGCTGCAACTACGCTGTAAAACTTTGTCCCGAAAACAGTATCTTGATCTGGCAGTTCAAGTTGCCGAGCAATGCCGCGACCAGGGGGTTTTGTTGTTTCTCAACGGCGATCCGGACTTGCTGTCGCAAGTATCCGCCGATGGTCTGCATCTGTCCTCTTTTTGGTTACAACAATTGCGCAGCAGACCGGATGTGCGCTGGGTAAGCGCCGCTTGCCACAATGCGGAAGAGTTGAACAAAGCTCAAACGCTGGGCGTTAACTGTGTTTTAGCCTCACCGGTGCAAGCCACACAAAGCCACCCTTGGGCGCATCCTTTGGGATGGGATGGATTCGAAAACCTGGTAAATCAAGCCAGGGTGCCTGTGTATGCCTTGGGCGGAATAAAACCTTCAGATCTGCAGCAAATCAGGCAACGAGGCGGACAGGGTGTGGCGGGAATTCGAGGTTTTTGGGGGCCTACCAATCCGAATCCGAATCCGTGATTTCAGTGAAATCATCTGGTTCAGTGACAATTCGATGGGATTCAGAAGCCCATTCTCCTAGGTCTATTAAGCGGCAGCGACTGCTGCAAAAGGGCCGTTCAGGAAAGTTTTTGTCCCAGATCACGGGTTTGTTGCAAGTGGGGCATTTAACGGTTTTTTGCATAAGCTATTCCGAAAATCTAATTTAGCCGCTACGTCATCCATGGCAGCTTATAGGGCGCAACAATAAAGGTCAAATACCACCGTATTGTTGGTTTGGGCTGGGCGAGGTTTACTGGTGCTGTCCATAAAGCGAACCGTAAAGCGATGCTTTCCACCGCTGATTTCCGCAAAATAAGGCATGTCCGGGGGTACGGCTACCATCACCATTTTATAAGGAGTATTGCTGTCCAGGTTTTGTTGATAGACACCATTTTCTGCAGTTTTTTGAATGCCATTCGTGCTTTGTTTGATCAAATCAATGATAAGCTCAATGGATTTGTGTAACGGTTCATAGCACTTTAGCCACTGTTGTAGATCGGCTTTTCTCTTTTCCGGAGCTTGGTGTAACCAGTGGTTATAAATCGGCGGATCACACTCGGTAAGACCGCCGGGGATGTTTTTGCGTTGTTGCAGATGCTTCAAAAACTCGTTATCGCGCAGTTCCTGAGCGATGGGGCCGGATATGCTGTGCAATTCGCCACGATACTGATGCAGCGAATGGAGAATATCGTTAAGTCGACCATGCTGGATATCAGGGGTATTTTGTAGCGGGGTCAGGGTTTGGTTGATTCGCTCCAATTCCTTGATGACTTCTTTTTTCAGGTCCTGCTGATTGATAATTCCCATAATGTCGAGCAATGTGTTAACGGCCACATGGGAGTCGTGGAGGCAATCACTGGCTGCGGCATGGTTGGCTTGAGTAAATAAATATTCCAGGCGCATAAAGAAACGCAAGCGTTCATTAAGCGGTTGTACATAGGTAATTAAGTTTTCCATCATTCTCGGCTGCTGCTGAATATAAAATCTTTGAGTAAATAAAAGTGAAATAAAAATAACGAAATTGCTTGTAAAATAGTAACGCAATAATTATGCCTGAGTGAAAAACAATCAGCTGTTACGACAGCGATAGGTAAAATTTGTGCAATTGTTCCACTTTGGCTTTGAGTTCGCTAATATCCCCCCGGTTCTCCATAACATCATCCGCACCCGCCAAACGGTGCCGGCGGTCTATCTGATTGTGCATTATGCGACTGGCCTGCTCTTGTGACAACTGATCCCGCTGTTGTATCCGTTGCATTTGTTGTTCCTGTGAACTGTCTATCACTAATATGCGGTCAAATAAGTCTTGCCAGCCGCTTTCAAACAACAGGGGAACCACCACCAGGCAGTAAGGGGCTTGTAATTGACAGATTTTATCCAGGGTTTGCTGTTTAATGCGTGGGTGCAATATGGCTTCGAGTTGTTCCCTGGCTAGTTTGTCACTGTGAACCAATTCGCGCAATTTCTCTCGCTGTAACCGGCCCTTGTGATCCAGCATACCAACTCCGAAATGGGCAACAATCTGCTGCAGTGCTTCCTGTCCGGGCTGAACCAATTGGCGCGCTATTACGTCAGTGTCGATGATATCAACGCCCAATTGATGGAATAGATCTGAAACTGTGGTTTTGCCGCTGCCAATTCCACCAGTGAGACCGATTATCAGCATTGATTTAGCTTATACCGGAGATTTTCAAATACGCATTACTGATTTCTTGACCCCAAAGCAAAGCGATCCAACCTGCAGCGGCGAGATAAGGGCCGAAGGGTATAGGGATGTTTTTGTCACGTCCCCGCAATGCCACCAGGCTGATGCCTACCAGAGCGCCTACCAGAGAGGATAAGAGAATGATCAGGGGCAACATTTGCCAACCCAACCAAGCTCCGAATAGGGCGAATAATTTAAAATCACCAAAGCCCATACCCTCCTTGCCGGTTAATAGCTTAAAAGCCCAATAAAAGAGCCACAGGCTAAGGTAGCCGGCAATGGCACCAATAACACTGGAATGAATATCAGTGAATACCCCGGATAAGGCCAGAAGTAATCCCAGCCATAAATAGGGCAAAGTAATATCATCCGGTAACAGTTGGTGATCAAAGTCTATCATGGTCAAACTGATTAAAGCCCAAGTTAGGAACAAAGCAGCCAACAAGGGTAGTCCGTAGCCAAAATGCCAGGCTACCGTGGCTGACAACAGCGCTGTAACCGTCTCGATGATTGGGTAACGTAAGGAAATCGCTGTTTTACAATGGGCGCATTTGCCTTTGAGTATGAGGTAGCTGATCACCGGGATATTTTCCACGGCTTTAATCTTGTGACCGCATTGGGGGCAGGTGGAAGCGGGCGTGATCAAATTGTACCTGGGACTGGCTTCGTGTGAGGCGCTGGTGTTGGACTTTAGCGTTACCGTTTCATCTTCTTGCAGAAATTCCTCGCACTGTTGTTTCCAGTCCCGTTTCAGCATAATGGGTAGTCGATGGATGACGACGTTGAGAAAACTTCCCACAATCAAGCCGGCGACCGTCGTGACACCGATCAAAAAAGCGCTGCTGGATTGTAGCAGGGTTAGCAGGTCGTCCATGGGGTCCTTTGAGTTAAACCAGTGCTAGGTTTTGACCGGTAGGGTTTAAACCACTTCACCCATTTTGAAGATGGGTAGGTACATGGCGATAACCAGGCCACCAATTAAAACCCCAAGGATTGCCATAATAAATGGCTCCAACAGGGAGCTGAGACCATCTACCAGGTCGTCCACTTCCTCTTCATAGAAGTCCGCCACTTTTGCCAACATACTGTCAATAGAGCCGGTTTCTTCACCGATGGCAACCATTTGTACCACCATATTGGGGAACAGGCCGCTGGCTTTCATACATACGTTGATCTGGGTGCCGGTGGACACCTCATCTTTCATGATGCGAATGGCATTAGTGTATACAATATTTCCTGCCGCATCCGCCACCGTATCCATGGCTTCCACCAGGGGCATACCGGCGGCAAACATGGTGGATAGGGTTCGGGCAAAGCGGGCGATGGTGGCTTTGGTAATGATTTCGCCTACGACCGGCAGTTTTAATATCAGTTTGTCCATGGCAACATTAAATGCTGTAGAACGTTGTTTCATTTGTATCATCGCATAGACGCCGGCTCCCAGGCCGCCGAAGATCGCCCACCACCAATCTTGAAATATCTTGGACGCGACAATAACCATTTGGGTTAGCGCCGGCAAATCCGCCCCGAAGTTGGCGAACATGCTCTCAAACTGGGGGATTACAAAAATCAACAGAATTGCGGTAATGACAAAGGCCACCACCACAATAGCCACCGGGTAAAACAAGGCTTTTTTGATTTTGCTCTTGATGGCCTCCACTTTTTCTTTGTAAGTGGCGATCTTGTCCAACAAGGTTTCCAGGATACCGGCTTGTTCACCTGCATGGACCAGGTTGCAAAACAAATCATCAAATTGCAGTGGGTGTTTGGCCATGGCTTCCGCCAGGGAGTTACCGGCTTCTACGTCTGCTTTGACGGCCATAATCAGGTTCTGCATACTGGGGTTTTCATGGCCCCGGCCAACGATTTCAAATGCCTGTACCAGCGGTACCCCTGCCGCCATCATGGTGGCCAATTGGCGCGCAAAAACAGCAATGTCTTTGGATGTGATTTTTTTACTCTTTTGTCCACCGCCGAACAATGCTTTAGGTTTTTTCTTTACTTTCAGCGGCGTTAAGCCCTGACGTCGTAAATCCGCTTTAACCAGAGCGATACTGGCGCCGGTCGTTTCACCTTTGACGCGCTTGCCTTGTTTATTGGTTCCCTCCCAGACAAATGTATCCGCAGTTTTCGCTTGAGCTGCTTTGGCCATAAATTATTCCTTAGTGACTCGGTTAACTTCTTCCAGCGAGGTCACGCCCTGCTTCACTTTGAGCAATCCGGACTGACGTAAATCATTAATACCTTCTTTCTGGGCTTGTTCTGCCAAGTGCATCACATTTCCGCTTTCCATGATAATGCGTGCCATTTCCTCGGATAAAGGCATGACTTGATAAATACCCACTCGACCTTTATAACCGCTGTTGCATTGATCGCAGCCGTTGGGTGCAAAGATTTTCAAGGAGCCCACTTCCTCCGGTTTAAAGCCTTCTTCAATCAGGGCTTCTTTGGGGATGTTCAGCGGCTTTTTACAAGAGCACAGGCGTCTGGCCAAGCGCTGCGCAATAATAAGTGATACGGACGAGGCGATATTGTAGGCTGCTACGCCCATATTCATCATACGGGACAGGGTTTGTGGCGCGTCATTGGTATGCAGGGTCGATAACACCAAGTGACCGGTTTGTGCCGCTTTGATCGCTATCTCTGCTGTATCCAGGTCTCGAATCTCACCCACCATGATCACATCCGGGTCCTGACGTAAGAAGGCTTTCAGAGCCGCGGAGAAGGTGAGCCCCACTTTGGGGTCCACATTGACCTGGTTAATCCCCGGTAAGTTAATTTCCGCCGGGTCTTCCGCAGTGGAAATATTGCGGTCTTCGGTATTGAGTATATTCAGCCCCGTATACAGGGATACGGTTTTACCGCTACCGGTGGGGCCGGTCACCAATATCATGCCTTGTGGCTGGGACAGAGCATCCATATAACGTTGTTTTTGTATAGGTTCGTATCCCAGAGCGTCAATGCCCAGACTGGCACTGCTGGGATCGAGAATACGCATTACGATTTTTTCGCCAAACAAGGTGGGACAGGTGCTCACACGAAAGTCGATGGCGCGATTCTTGGACAATTTCATTTTCATACGACCGTCCTGTGGAATGCGGCGTTCGGAAATGTCCAGTCGTGATAAAACCTTAATACGGGCAGACAGGCGTTTCGCCAAACTTACCGGGGGTGTGGCGATCTCGTTCAGAACGCCGTCACGGCGCAAGCGCACGCGGTAGTATTTTTCATAGGGTTCAAAATGAATATCCGAGGCACCACTGTTAATGGCATCCAACAGTACTTTGTTGACAAAACGTACAACCGGAGCGTCATCCGCATCTCCGCCGCCCGAGTCGTTATCTCTATCCGCGTCATCGTCAACGCCGATATCCAGATCATCCAGATCCCCGTCCAAATCCGCTAGCGAAGTGTCGGCATCAGACATGGCGGATTCAATCACCCGTTTAAGTTTATCTTCTTCAACCAGGACTGCATCGGTGTTACAACCCGCGTGGAACTTGATTTCGTCCAGGGCCATGAGGTTTGTGGGATCGGAAACGGCGATAAACAGGCGATTACCGCGTTTAAACAAAGGTAAGCCATTGTGGCGCCGTACCAACTTTTCATCTACCAGTTTGGTAACTTCCGGGTCCAGCTCAATGGCATCTATGTCCATTAATGGAACCCCGAATTCTTGCGAAGCTACGATGGCCAGCAATTTGCTGTTGACCAGTTTCTGCTCAACCAAGTAGGAGACAATAGGGATCTTTTTCCGATTGGCATCTTCCTGGGCTTTTATGGCCGCGGCTTCGGCAAGGACTCCATCCATGACTAATTTGCGGGCCAGGCCGCTGAGATTCATTTGTGTGCGAGGTGTAGCCATATCTGCCTATCTTGATTTAATCTTAACCAATTGTGTTTTCGTGGCGTGTTAGAGCAAGCTATAGAAAATGGCTCCTTAAATCAATAGGCTTACTCGGATATGATGCCGAAAACCCCTAACTGAAATACTATCGGCAATTCTATAGCAATTTTTAGTTCAAAAATATCACACTAGAACATTAAATCCTGAACGTCCCTGGTTGCAAGGGTGTAGTGTGCGTTGGATCACAAAATAATCAACAGGCATAAAAAAACCGCCTCTCTGTGAAGAGAGACGGTTTGTAGAGAACTACAGCTTCTATTTTAGGTACCAGCAGGAGTAGTAGCTTTACAGGTAGAAGGTCTGAATTTGTCTGGTAAAGTACCGCCGCTGCAAGTCATTTGCATACCGGTAGCTTGAGCTGTGTAGGCGAACTGCATGGTTTTAGAATTTGCATCACCGCTCAAACCTGTCAGTGTCAAAGTGAATGTGGCTGCCGTGCCACTGGTGGCGTCAAGTGCATATGTGCCAGCATTTACAAATTTTGATGCCACAAATACGGCAGTTGAGTCGGTAACCAATTGAGCGTTCGTAGCAGGCATAGTGCCATTTGTAGAGTAGGATTCATACAAGGTCGTTTTAGCAGCAGATGCTAAACCGATTACTTCGGATACTTTGGCGCGTACCGTGTAGTCTTGATACGCCGGAATAGCGATCGCGGCCAAAATACCAATAATGGCTACCACGATCATCAGTTCGATAAGGGTAAAACCCTGTTGTACTCGTTTCATATTGCCTCCAGATTTTCTCTTTAGTCGTGTTCGGTAGCGCGCACTTCAACCGCGGCTTCCGGATTGTTACGGCTGATTTAGCGCGTGATTCACAATATGCAGACTGCGTGCCAGAATGAAAAGCCATTTAACTTGTTGATTATTTAAGTGTTCCAATACGGTCTGTAAAACTGTGGTTAAAAAATGTATCTGTTGAGTTTTCAGAGGGGCGCTTACTGACAAATTTTGTCATAGGGCTGAGAATGGCGTTGGAGGTTGAAAATGAAAACAGCTCCTGGCAGGGTAATAAGAATAAGCATGGAGAAATAAACAATGGATAAAGCCATGGAAGCTTGCGGGTTTACCGCGTATAGGCTTAGCAGGCTGATAAGAACGCTTTCCCTAACTCCCAGTCCGCCGATTGAAATAGGGATGCTGGAAGCCACAAATACCACCGGAATGACGGCAAAAAAAACGCCATATGGGACATTGAGGTTCAGTGCTGCCCCTAATAGCATGTAACTCAGTATAATTAAAAATTGGGCGCTGAATGAATAAAAGAAAACATAAATCAGGATACTCTTGTTTTTTACATATAGCTTAACCGTGTCCAATGCGCTTAGGGCAAATTTTGCCGGTCGAAAGTTCTCAAAGCTGGAAAACAACCGGGAAAAAAAACGTAGGCAGCGGGTTGACAGTAACGCTACGGAGCCGCCAATGATTAAAACAATGGTTAAGAGAGTCCAGGTAAAATTTAATTCCGGTATGTGTAGTTGCGTATTGGCGACAAAAGCAACAGCCCCCAGTACTAAAATACTGTACAAGCCTATAGCCCGATCAGCCATGCTCGATAATATGAGTTCGCCGGTATTGAAGCCGCTATTGCGTAACTTAATGATTCTCACCACATCACCACCCACCGCCGTGGGTAAAAAGTTATTCCAAAACAGTCCCAGGTAGTACGCTGGGACTATTCGGGAAAACGGGCAGTCTTTGGTGATTCGCAATAAGGTCCACCAACGTAAAGCGAAAATCACATAGGCGATAGTGTGTAGTACAAAAGCCAGTAATACATAATTGTGATTTATTGTTTCCAAGGTATGCTGAAAATTTTTCAGGTCAAATTTGTGAAATATCCATATCAACAAGCCGGTTGTAATAAGGAGTTTTAAGACTACCAGCCAGGCTGTGGAGGGTTTTCTTTTTTGTTGAGAGCCAAGCGTGGTCAATGGGTCACCAGAAAAAATATTGAGCCCGTCAAAGAGCGTTTATGTTTCATAATAGAGTTTTTTCGATTACTTGCATTTATCAATATCGCAACTTGCCAACACGTCTTTTGCCAATTGATTTTCCGGTTGCAGAGATAAAAGCGTTTCAGCGGTTTTTCTCGCCACACCGGCATTGTTTTGTAATTTTTGTACCAGTGCGAAGAGTTCCAAGCCGTGGATATGCTTGCTATCGTACACGAATAGTTGTTCGAGTAATTGTATCGCTTGGCGGTATTGGTTGCCGCGGTAGTTCAGATAGGCCATTTTCATGAGCAACTCGGGGTTTACTTCGCCGGTTTTTGCGGCCATGAGGTATTGTTCATAGGCCTCGGTGTGCCGCTTCTGATAAACATAGAAGTCGCCTAGGGTAATGTAGCCTCTCGAACTGTAGGGTTTGGCTACGGCCAATCTCTTGTAATATTCTTCTGCAATTATGGGTTGATTGCGCTCATAAAATATACCGAGATTTTTAAGAGCGTCAGTGTTTTTGGGATTGATTTGCACGGCTTTCAAAAAATTCATTTCGCCGCGTTGCTTATCTCCTCGGTTGCCGTATATTGCGCCAATATTGGAGTATGCCAGATCTGCGCTGTCGGGATACATGGCGATGACACTTTTCCATAAATCTTCTTCGTTGCGCCAATGTAAAGTGTTTTCCGTTGTCAGTTTGCTGAGCGATGCAACGCAAACAAACATCACTGTGAACCATGTTGCTTTCAATGAGATGGTACTGCATTTTTTCCAAAGTAAGACGGCGCTCATGGCCAGTAGAATATAAAATCCACTGGTGGGGATATAACTGTATCGATCCGCCATAGCAGCTTGCCCAATGGGTACGACACCGGATACGGGTAGTACTGTGATAATATAAAACATCCATGTTGCTGCCGGTGCGTAAACCCCTTTCTTGTAGAGCAGGTAAGTGAATAAAAATATAGCGAATAGCGCAAAAATCGGGAGCCATAACTGCCATGATGAGTTCAATACAATGTCTTGATAGGGGTGGAAACCCGCTATATCAATGGGGGACGGCACGTTCCAAGCGTATTTGAGTAAGGCGATCGATGTGTTGCCCGCTCCTTGAAAAAGGCTAAAGGTCTCGAGGTTAATTTCTCGTCTCTGAGTCGTGACGGTAATGATAGCAACAATAGCGGCCGTGGTTATAAAAAACCACTTGTTGCGTAGTATGTTGACTATATTTTGTTTGAGCGGAATATTGCTGTTATAGCGTTTTAAGGGATATAGGTCTAACAGTATGAGCACGGCAGGTAAGGTTAGTGCCATGGACTTGGACATAATCGCCAGTACGAAACATAATACGGTCATGTTGTAGTCGGATTGTTTTCCACCATCACTGTGTCTTAGATAAAATAAAATTGTTAGAAAATAAAACAGGGCACACAGCACATCTTTTCGTTCCGAAATCCAGACGACGGATTCTACATGTTGCGGGTGTAAGGCAAACAGCAGGCAGGCAAGAAGACCAGCGCCGGTGATTTGTGTTTCGTTTAGAAGTGCTGCGGAATTTTGCGTGACAAAATTTTTATTAACCAAACGCAGCACAGTTACGCTTATTAAAAATAGGACAAAAGCCGAGAAAATATGGATTAAGATATTGGTCATCTTAAAAAATAGTGGATTTTCACCAGTGGTAACAAAATTTGCCGTCAGGCTCAACCATGTGAGGGGATGCCAATTCGCAGCATACGCGCTGGTAAACATCCATTGCAGGTTCTCCGGAGTAAATGAGCGTAGATGCTGGTTTCCTACGATCATCATGTTGTCATCCCAATCAATAAACGAGTGATGTATGATGTCGATATAGGATACATAAGTAACGATACCTATAATTAACAAGATGGCGTATATCGGCCATCTTTCTTTATATGCGTTCATGTAGTTACGCTCCGGGATTGGAATGTTGTTGATTCGTCGTGGTTTCAATTCCGTAGAATCTCTTGGATCGATACAGCCGAATTTTGCTCAGACGAAATTCCAGTGAAGTTTTTAATACACCTAAACCGTAAACAATGGATCGTCGCAAACTGATAGAGGAGGCTTCGTCCATGTATTTGGTCGGACACGTGATTTCACCGATGTCGTAATCCTGGAAAATGATTTGTGCCAGCATTTGATTATCAAAAATAAAATCATCATCATTGAGGTGTAGGGGGATGGTTTCCAATAAGCGCTTAGAAAAAGCGCGATATCCGGTGTGGTACTCAGATAATTTATGCGACACCATAACATTTTGAAAAAAAGTGAGAAACCGGTTAGCTATATATTTATAGAGAGGCATGCCTCCTTTGAGGGCTCCAGTACCTAAAATACGCGAACCTAACACGCAATCATAAACACCTTCAGCAATAAGCGATGCCATAGCTGTGCACAGCTTAGGGGTGTATTGGTAGTCGGGGTGTACCATGATTACAATGTCGGCCCCCAAGTCTAAGGCGTATTGATAACAGGTTTTCTGATTACCGCCGTAGCCTTTATTGTTATCGTGTATGATTATGTGGCGGATGCCGATGCGATGAGCGATTTCAGCGGTATTATCCCGGCTGCAATCATCTACCAAAATCACTTCATCCACTACGTCCCGAGGCAGTTCCTTATAAGTTCGTTCCAATGTGAGAGCCGCATTATATGCAGGCATCACGACTACAACTTTTTTATCGTTAATCATAATATCGTATTTCGCAGAAATACAGAAATCTAAGCAAACATTGTGCCACGAGCTTTAGGTGGAAACTACGCGAAACACAGCCTAACTATATGATTTTGCTTGTGTGATTCGCTTGTGGGGGTAACTAAGTAGAGTGTAGATATTTGTTATTCGGATACTGAGATAATGAGAAACTATTCCAATCCCAGTTTTTTCAGGCGATATCGAAATGATCGAAAGCTCATGCCTAGTTGCTTTGCAGCTGCGGTTTTGTTGTATTTGGTTTTCTCCAGCGCGGCTAATATAGACGCTTTTTCAATTTCTTCCAGTTTGTGTTCCAGTGAGTAAGGCTCTAAGCTGTCTGCGCTATCCGATTTGATTGGGGCTTGGGTTTGTATGACGTGGAGATTTTGTTTCACAGAAGTCTCTGTGTTTTCACCAGGTAACCGCAGGTCCTGAGTTTTTATTAGTCCCTGTTCGCAAAGTGTAACAGCCCGCTCCAAAATGTTTTCCAGTTCTCGAACATTGCCGGGGAATGAGTAGTTTTGCAGTGCTTGGAGCGCTGGAGATTCCAACTGCGGAGTTTGTTCCAGTCGCCATTCCTCTTGTAACCTTTCCAGCGTGTAGCGTGTCAGTAGAGCGATATCTTCTTGGCGTCCGCGCAACGGAGGGACTGCTACTTCAATGACGTTGATTCGGTAAAAAAGGTCTTGGCGAAACTGGCCTTTCGCTACCAGTTCGGTCAGCGGTTTGTGTGTGGCGCTGAGCAGGCGCACGTCGATTGCCACTTCCTGGGTGGCGCCGATAGGGCGTATGGATTTTTCTTGTATGGCACGCAAAAGTTTTACTTGCATGGTTATTGGCAGATCGGCGACTTCATCCAGAAACAGGGTTCCTCCGTCAGCAGCTTGGAACAAGCCTTCTTTATCCACGGAGGCGCCGGTAAAACTTCCTTTTTTGTGACCGAAAAACTCGCTTTCCATCAGTTCTGTGGGAATGGCACCACAGTTTACCGGTACAAAAGGGGCATCACGACGCGGTCCCTGTTTGTGTATGAGTCGTGCCACCATTTCTTTTCCGGTTCCCGATTCGCCACTGATATAGATGGGGGCTTGGCTACGTGCCACCTTGGTGATGGTGGCACGGGTCTGGCGCATGGCTTCCGATTCTCCAAGTAGAGTGTCGCGGGAGCGCCGATCCGTAGAGGGGTAATCGTGTGAGACTTTTAATGCGGTATTAACCAGTTTGCGCAGAATCTGCAAATCCACGGGTTTGGAAACAAAATCAAAGGCGCCCGCTTTAAGCGCTTGGATCGCCATTTCCATGTTTCCATGGGCCGTAATTACCGCAACCGGTATGTGAGGGTAGGCTTTTTGAATGTGTTGCACAATTTCCAAACCATTACCGTCTGGAAGTTTCATATCCGTCAAGCACATATCAAAGGGATAGGCTTCGAGCAGACTTTTGGCCTGGGCAACATTGGCCGCGCTGTGACTACCTACATCCATACGGCCCAGCGTCAGTTCCAGTAGTTCCCGAATATCGGGTTCATCATCTATTATCAGTGCCTGATGGTTCATGGTCACGGCTTAGTTGCTGAATTCAATGCGAAAACAACTACCGCCTGTACGCATGGGTAAATAACTTAAGCGGGCTTTGTTGATTTCGCATAGCTCTCTTGCAATATACAGGCCCAGCCCGGAGCCTTTGGCGTCCGTAGTAAAAAAGGGTTCGAAAATGCTTTGCGCGGTTTCGGGGTCAATGCCCGGTCCGTGGTCCACAATGTCCAGGTAAGGATGTCCATCCACGACACCACCAAAGATTTCCAATTTGGGGCTGCCGATGTGTTGGGCGCTGTAGCGCCAGCTGTTTTGCAGGATATTCCACAGCACTTGATGCATTTGTGAAGGGTCAATGTTAACCGTGGGGTTGTGATTAAAGATTACGCCAATTTCGTGTTCCGGAATATTTTCGCTTTGTCGAAATTCCAACAGGAACTTGTCCAGCCAATGTTTCAATACCATATCTTCGGCGACACGGTTACCGCGCCGACTCAGTTGCAAAACATTTTCTATTATGGCATTTACACGACTGGTATGGGTGTGGATGATCTGAGTCAGACGCTTTTCCGCTTGATCCAAATTATTGGATTCGGCCAGTAATTGTTCCGCATGACTGATGGCGCCCAGAGGATTGCGAATTTCATGGGCGATTCCTGCGGTTAAACGTCCCAAAGAAGCCAGTTTCATTTGTTGAGCCTGGTGCGACATCCGCGTGCTGTCTTCCAGGAAAATCAAGGTGCCGGAGTTATTGTCGGTACCCAGGCGGGTAAAATTGGGTAAGATATCCACCTTATGGGATCTGACAATTTTGTCGGTAGGAGTTTTGTTTTTTTTCCACGAATGCAAAAGTTGGGAGATTTCCTTGGACGCGAATTTTAGCTCCCCACTAGCCTGGTGTATTTTCAAGCCCAACATTTGTATCGCAGCATCATTGATGAGACGAATATTTTCCTGAGGGTCTACCACCAGGATTCCCGACTGTAACCGCTTTATGACGAATTCATTGACCTGAGCCATATTGGCCAGATCAATGCCACGTTGTGCCGCAATGGCTTCGGTTTCATGTATTCTTCGGGACAATACATGAGCCAGCGTTGCCATGGCGAACAGGGTGATGCCGAGGGTACCGGCGTGGGTGTAATTGGTGGGCAGAATATCTTCAAACTGAGAATACACCTGTTCGGTGAGAATGGCGATGGCTCCCATGGCAGCGAACAATCGTGCCGTTCGTCCTTCGGTGAGCAAGCTGCCGCCGGCAACGGCTACGACTATTAGTAGCCCCAGTCCCGATTGAATTCCGCCGCTGGCGTGCATGAGCAAGGTTAAAACCGTGATATCCAGAAACGACAGACCGTAGGCCAGGGTTTTATAGTTGGGTTTCTTCCAGTGGATAGCGAAACCGCTGAACATGCTGATAAGAAGGTAACTGTGGCTCACCAACAAAAACAACATAATATTGTGCGAACCCAATATAGGCAGGTCTTTTTCGAAATATATGGGAATGGCAAATAGCGCCGCTAAGAAAATTCGGTAGAAGTTCAGATAGCGCAAAGGTTTCCAAACCGGAGTGGTTAGGATCTGGCTGGTTTGTAAGTGGAAATTGATTAGATTATCGATGCTCACTTCGGTGCTTTGTTGGAAAAGAGTTTTTGCTTCAATCGCTTGGCTATCCATACGGTTGAGCAAAATCCGTACCATCGCTGTGAGTTAGCGCAGATTTATACATAAGTGGGTAAATGCAAAATAAAATGGCGCGCCCGAGAGGGTGAGCCGAGCGTTTTGTGCGAAGCACCGCTTCGCGAGAGGCGAACGGGAGGAAACGATGCCCGAGCGGTGGCCCGCCAGGACGTGGCAGCTGAGCTACGGGCGCTTTGAACTAGTTGTTAACAGCTTGCGCCAACAAGGTATTTCTAAAGTTCACCATGCGTTCCAGTGATCTTACGGCTTGTACTCGCACGGTTTCAGCCACATGGATTTCGTTTTTACCGGTTTCCAGGACCTGTGCCAGTTTCTCCAGGGAGTTTAAGGCCATCCAGGGGCAGTGGGCGCAACTGATGCAGGTTGCCCCGACTCCGGCGGTGGGCACTTCCAAGAAGGTTTTGTCCGGTGCCGCTTGTTTCATTTTATGAATTAAGGCGCGGTCTGTCGCAACTATAAAGGTTTTGTTGGGCAGGCGCACGGCGGCGTCAATCATACCGGTGGTAGAGCCCACCACATCCGCCAAGGCGGTGACATCTGCCGGTGATTCCGGGTGAACCAGGACCCCGGCGTCTGGGTTGGCTTTAATAAGGTCTTTTATAGCAGTTGATCTAAACGCGTCATGGACTACGCAGGAGCCGTCCCAAATCAACATATCCGCTCCTGTTTGTTGCTGTACATAGGAGCCCAAATGTTTATCCGGTGCCCAAAGAACTTTTTCACCCTGCCGGTGTAAGTGTCTTACCACGTCCACCGCGATACTGGAGGTGACTACCCAGTCAGCGCGAGCTTTGACTTTGGCGCTGGTATTGGCGTACACCACTACCGTACGGCCTGGGTTGGCATCGCAAAATTCGATGAACTCCTTGTCGGGACACCCCAAATCCAGGGAGCATTCAGCATCCAGATCAGGCATCAGTATGCGTTTTTCCGGGTTTAAGATTTTCGCGGTTTCTCCCATGAAACGTACCCCGGCTACCACCAGGGTTTTCGCTGGGTGTTGGGTGCCAAAGCGAGCCATCTCCAGAGAGTCGGAAACAAAACCACCACTGGCGTCCGCCAGGGTTTGCAGCTCCGGCGAGGTGTAATAATGGGCAACCAGAACGGCATCCTTTTCTTTTAATAGCGTGATTATCCGCGTTTGAAGCTCCGCTTTTTTAGCCTCGGCAAGGCTGTCATCACCGGATACGTATTCCATGGCGCTGCGGACCTTTTCCCAAATTTGTGCTTCATTAATTCTGGTGTTCATTGATTAGAGCCTTTTATACAGTAAACTGCCTACTTGATGAATTCTACAATTTCCGGGTTCTTGATGCGATACAATCGTGCCGGTCGATGGGCCCCATCGCGGCGTTCTTCGCCCGTTTCCTCGATATTTTCCATGGCCAAAACCCATTTACGAAAATTTCTTTTATCCAGGTCTTCCTGCAGTATGATTTCATACACTTTTTGCAGTTCACTAAGGGTGAAACTGGGGGGCATGAACTGAAAGGCGATGGTGGAATAGTCCAGCTTGGCTACCAGACGTTTTTTTGCTTTTCGCACAATATCTTTGTGGTCGAAGGCCAAATCCGGGATCTCTTGCAGTGCAAACCACTCGGCCGCTTCTGCGTCCGTGGCCGCCTTGAGCTCAATGCGATCCGATGGTATCAGGGCGAAATAAGCGATGCTGATAACTCGTTCTCGGGGATCGCGTTTGGGTTTACCAAAGGTATACAGTTGCTCCAGATATACGCCGCTGACACCGGTTTCTTCGGCTAACTCCCGCTTTGCGCACTCGGCAATATCCTCGTCGATAGCGACAAAACCGCCGGGTAGTGCCCATTTGCCTTTAAAGGGAGTGGTTTTGCGCTTTATCAACAACAATTTCAGTTGGGATTCACGAATGGTGAATACAACAATGTCCGTTGTTACGGCAGGATGAGGGTACTGATAACTGTATGGCATCGCGTTTAATCGGTAGTGTCACTATTTTAATAATAGTGTAATATATACACTAAGTCAATACGCTTACTCAAACGGGTAAGCCGGTTCAAGTACACTCAAGTCTGGACCAGAGCGGTTTGTAGTAATTGTTATTTTGAAAAAACAGATAGTTACAAATGTTTTGTTTAGTCACTGTACACAAGTTAAACTCCAGGGCCGCCTCTGTCAACTCGACCTTTGCACTTGTTCCGGCACATGTTTTTTCATCATTAAAGCGATGATGAGCAATATGGTGGGGATTCCGATTATAGAGGCATAAATGAAAAAGTAGACATAGCCGTCCGCTTTGACGATCTCGCCGGAAAAGCCACTGAGAAATTTTCCCAGTAAAGTCATGAGGGAGCTGAACAGGGCGTACTGAGTGGCTGTATAGGACTTATTTACCAGTGCCGATAAATACGCAATAAATGCGGATTGGGCCAAGCCCGCGCTGATATTATCTCCCATGATAACAATAGCAAGCCAAACGATGCTTTCGCCCTTAGTGGCCAACAGGGCAAACAACAGGGTTGTGATAGCAACCATAACAGCGCCCACCAATAAGGGTCGCATTACCCCGTAGCGCATTACCAGTATACCTCCCAGCGCTGCGCCTATAATGGTCATGACAAAACCGAAGACTTTAGTAATGCTGGCGATTTCTTTCAGATCGAAACCCAGATCTACATATAGTGCATAGGCCATTGAGGCCATAAAAATATCGCTGATTCGGTAGATAGCAATCAATGCCAATACCATGACGGCGATTATAATGCCGAATCGATAGAAAAAGTCCACAAACGGCCCGATAACCGCGCCCATGGTCCAGTCGCTCAGGGTTTTGAACGGTTCGTGTTTTTGACGGGCTAGGACCACAGCCGTTGACACAATAGCGATGGTGGTTAAAGCGGTTAACAAAGTATTGTAGTGGATGAATAATTGCTCGGTGTCAAACAGTCGTGCATCGAAAACCAGGCCCAGAATGGCGTTACCCACAGCGACCGGAAAAATGATAAAAAACACCAACAAAATAACTTGAAAGAACAATAAAAATATTCCCAAGCCCAATACACTGAAAACTTTAAATCCCTGTTGCAGCAAGGGAGACTTGAGTGACCGGGTAATGGTTTGAAAATGACCCACGACCAGCTGTCGAGGCATAATTTGTCTTTCCTGATCGCGCGCTTCCGGCTCGCGCAGGAGGAATACCGTAATCATCCCAACGCTGACACAGGCTGCCATAATCATATAAGAAGCAGACCAGGAGAGATCTTCCGCCAAAAACAGAGCCCCTGCACCGGAAGTTAAGACTGCCAAACGATAACCCAATATGTACATGGACGCCATGGCAGCTTGATATTCCGGTGCGGCCGCTTCGATTCGGTAGGCGTCGATACTGATATCCTGGGTGGCGGATGAAAAGGCTACCAATAAGGCAAAACAGGCCATTTCATAGGGGTGGTCCAAGGGATTGGTAAGGCTCATGAGTATGAGCCCGGTGGCAATGCCCACTTGAGCCAAAAGCATCCAGCCGCGTCTGTGCCCCAATTTGTGAAACGGGGTATGCCATTTGTCGACAAAGGGAGCCCAGAATATCTTGATGGAATAAGTGATTCCAATCCAGCTGAAATAGCCAATAATGGCGATATCCAGCTTGGCGGTTTTCAGCCAGGTAATCAGCGTGGCGAAAACCAAAAGGAACGGGAGTCCCGCGGAAAAGCCCAGAAACAATAGAGCTAAAACTTTAGGTTTGCGATATACACTTAAAGATTCTGCCCACGAATGGGGGGTGTTGGCTACCGGATCAGGCAAGAGACTTCCTTTTTGTTTAGGTTGGATCTACGTACGTGTATTGACCCCCATCGAATCGGCTCAGATTCGGTGATCTGCGTCATTGTAAATGCATACCGTTGACTTGGCAAAGTGCCGGCCACGGTTTCCATTGCCTTTTAGGTTAGAAATTGCCAGGAAGGTACTTTGTTCTTAAATGAATAACGTTCAATGAAGCCCAGTTTAACTGTACGGTCGCTTTTTTTGACGGTGATTTTTTCCACGGGTCCCATTTCCACCAATCTACCGTCGTGGTAAACCGCAGCCGGTCGTTTTTCCAGTTGACCCAAGGAGACACTGACTATCGACGTTTCAGACAGAATCACCGAACCCAGCGGGGCTTTGTTGACCATGCAGGAAATAGGTGTCACCTGCAGCACAGGAACTCCCGGTGAGATAGCTTTGCCGCGCAGAGCCAGATTGTAGCCGGTGGACCCTTGCGGGGTGCAAAACAGTATACCGTCACCAATAATCATACTGGGTTGTAGTACATCGTCTATAGTCACTTGCAGACGCAGGGTTTGACCGCTGCTGCGTGATATCCAGATATCATTAAAGCCGTAGATAGTGGTTTGTCGGTTTGCAGATTCTGCGATGGCTTCCAAAATCCACAGCTCTTCATAGGTGACCTTGTCCAGGCTCTGTTTAAACTGTTCTGCGTTTTCAAAATTGTTCATCAGGTAACCGCGAGTGCCCGCGTGGATACCCATAAAGGGAATATTTAAATGCTGGTACAAACTAATGGCTTGTAACATGGAGCCATCACCCCCAACCACCATGATGACTTCCGCGTTTTGAACATCTTCTACCAAGTTTAAATGGTCGGTGTATTTTCGTGTGTTGGTGGGGTTGCTGCTGTTGTCGTGCAAAAAACAAAGCATGACTTTTCCTTAGTAAATGCAAAAAGGAATGATTAAAGCCTACAACTCCGTTGTGTGCAAGTGTTTATGTCCACAGATTCAACGCTTGGGGATCATTTGATGGTCGTTGCGGAAACCCCATCCACTGTCGATTCTTGGCTGGAATCATTTTCTAACATTGATGCTTGCGGCGAGATGGGGATGTCGGATTACGTTGCCCCAATCCAACCAGCGATCGTGCCAATAGCGGAATATGTAGATACCATCTTGCTTCTGCCATCGCAACTCCAAAAATACAACGGCGCTTCGTTGTATTTTTGGGTGAGACGAATAGAACCGGGAATATGAGACACACCCATACCCCACTGTCGAGTCATCATTGTTGAGCGCGTGCAAGGGTGGGCACGGATTTCAAGGTGAGAGTTGTGCCCGTAGCCCGCCGTGCGAAAGGTGAGGTTTTACCTCTACATGTTCGGTTGCTTAATAGGGAAGTCAATGTTCAAAACTACCGCCGTATTACGCTATGCTAATCCAGTCTACGCTTTCGAGATTGGTTTTGTATTAGACTGTTCTTGATGTAAGAAAGGTTCGTTAGATTAAAGATAGCTAATGATATAAGTCGCTATAAGCGCTTGCACCGCCCCGGTTTGTGTCATAAAAGCTTACATTTTGTCAACGTGGTTTGGCCTGTGACATGCATTTTATAGGCATGATCGGCAGTAAAATGTTAACAGGAGTTGACAAATACTTTCCATCATGAGGGATGCAGTATGCAAGGATCGCAAGGATAAGCTGATTTTTTAAGGACTAAGCCGCCAATGGATTGGCGATTCAAGGGATTGGTCTGAAGGGATGCGAAGCTTGCCAGCGTTAATGCAGGGATGGATGTCTGCAAAGGGACTTGCCGGTTGGTTGTATGCATGGATGGTGTCTTGCAAAGGGATTTGCAGTGGTATGCAGGGATGAATGTGGCAAAGGGACTTGCCGGTTTTAAAATTCCTATTTGTGTTGTTTAACAAATATGCAAGATTGTTGTTGCTAAATATGCGAATGATTAACTCATTGTTGAAGGGTTTAACATAATAGCCACAAAAAAGTGTGATGGATTTCAAGTTTAAACCGATAACTTGGTACAAGATGACGGGATGATTGTCTTTATCAAGGAAAAGCTTGCCAAGGAGGCTGCAAGGAGCCGAAGGAGCGAAGAGGGACAAGGGAGTGACGCATTAACAATCGAAGCTGTATGTTGTAGGAGTTGTTTATGGTTGCCAGCCGGACCTTAGCTTCCCCCCAGGTGGATATCCTTACGTGGTGTTCCATGTATGTTCGGGAGATTGTGAAGCGTTGCTCCCTGCCAGGATTGGTGCGGGACAGTATAGAGCATGGAAAACTCTATTTGATTTACCAACCGCAGTTTAATGTAAAAGAGGGAAAGGTTGACGCAGTTGAAGCGTTGTTGCGGTGGGAGGAGCCTAGTTTTGGTGATATTCCTCCGGAAGAGTTTATCCCCTTATTTGAAGAGACAGGGTTGTTGAACGAAGTCAGTGGTTGGGTTTTCAGTGAAGTTTGTAAGCAACTGGTGGTTTGGAAAATGAGAGATGTTGTTTTTCCAAAGGTCAGTATCAATGTTTCCCAGTCTCAATTACGACAACCGGAGTTTTTGGAAACGGTTAAAACGATATTTCAAAGATACATCAGTGATCGCGAATTTAAAGAGCTGATGAACTCCACAAGAATAGAATTTGAAGTCCACGGTAGTGACTTTTTCAGCGATGTTACTGCTATGGCCGCATTGCAAGAGTTGAAGCAAATGGGATTCGGTATTGCGCTGGATGACTGCAGTATGGAATTGAAGTTTTTAGCAGATTGTCCGGAAGGCCTGATTGACACGGTCAAGCTGGAAATGTCCTGCACTCGCAATGCGCAAGCCAGTAAAGTAGGTGCCGCGGTATTTGAGTCCTTTTTATTCTTGGCGAATAAATTAGGTGTTGAAGTGGTAGCCAAGGGAGTGGAGCACATGAATCAGCTGTATTACTTGCGCGAACTGGGTTGCACCGGCGCGCAGGGAAACTTTGTTAGCCGGCCCTTACCGGAACATGCATTTCTATCCTGGTTGCTGCAAATGCCGGCGTGCAATGCCGTGCAAAAGGAAATGCCAAGAATGGTGCTGGTGAACGGTTAACAATTTTATTGAAATATTCAGTTTCTACCCGGGCGACAAAACCACCCCCCCTTCTAGCCCGGCGCACTCACACGCCCCACACTGTGCGGGGCGTGTTTTTTTAATATTTAATCCATATATAAAAAATTACAGATATAGTTAAATCAAATAACAGTCGTCGCTTTGCATGGGCCGACTGTCGGATGGGATCTAACCGTTTGATAATAAAATAAAATAAATCAGTGATTTTAAGAGCAGAAATTGCTGTTAGATAAGTCGAATTGTAGAATGGCTGTTCTTTGATCAATTTTATCAATGGATGTCGATATGCCTAAGCAGTCTCCACACAAAGACTATGCTCCACAAATCATGGGAAAAGTGATTCCCATGCCCGGTGCTAAAGCGCCGGTTGTTACTGCACCACTAGAGCAAGCCGTTCCAGAAAAACCCTTGGGTGTCATGGTCTTTATGCCCTGGTTGGCCTTGTTATGCAGTGTGGTTACGGCGATTTATGTCGTTTCTACCGGGGCTCCTTTAGAAACCGATTCGGTATCGGTTTCCAAACAAGATGCACTGCAATCCGTCAAGGTCATGGAGCGTAAGTTGATTGAGTCCAGAGAAGTGAATAGTAAGCAGTTTAAGTTAGAAGATGAGGCTTTGCGGATAGTACAAACGGACGATTGGACCGAAGCGGACATTCTATCCGTGGCGCTTGCGTGGCAACGTCATTCCTATATCCAACAGAAGCAGATGCGGGAAACGCTTTGGTTCCAGTTAATGGAAAACGGCATTGTTCAGCGTTTGCAGCGTTATGCAACTGAAAATAAAATGAGTCAGGATAAGCTGGAGCGGCAACGTCTACTGATTGGTTTGGCGGCAAATTTAAGTATCGAGCTGGGGTCGCCCAAAGCTGGGAAAGTAAAAAACCAACAAAGGTTGGGAGAAGGTCAAAAAACCGATATTGTTCAAAAAATTGACACGGGTACCGTGATTATCGGAAACATTGGGCCTCAAGCTCCGGTGGACACAGCTGCAGAGTCCGAGTTTGATACAGTGCTGGAGGTGCCAAATGTATTGATGCCTCAACACGAAATTTCCCATGCAGCACCGGAATTATCGCGCCGCACCAGTGATACGGCGCAGCAGGCACAAGTTCTGTTGCAGCGGCGCCCAACAGCCGAGCAGCTGCAACACATTGCCGGGCAGTTTGTGCAAGCGTACGAGAGCGGCGACATATCTAAGTTTACCGCCTTGTTTACCTTGGATGCCACTAACAATAACGAGTCCAGTTTAAATGCCATCAAAGCTGAATATGAGCAGTTGTTTCTTACCACTTCGGGACGGCAAATGGCGTTACAGGGGCTAAAATGGTCGTACAGTGGCGACAAAGCTGTCGGTAAGGCCCGCTTGGTCGTTTCCGTGACCAACTCAGGGGACCGTTCTGTACACTATGCCGGAAGGATTCAATTCGTGGTGGTGAAACAGGATAACGAAGTATTGATTTCTCGGTTGTTCCATCTAATACAGGCTAATCAGGGCTGATTTCCTTTTCAGGTCCTCGAGTCATTGGCTCACACGGCGCATATGGGTTATGCTTGCAGCCCATTCCGGTTTGGTGACAGCAGCGGCCATTCGGATTGGTCAAAATGACAGCTGCGCGGTACGGGATTTGAATAGTAACGATTTGAATAACAAAGAGAATCAACCCATAACCATGGCGGCTATGGATATTCCCAAGGCTTTGTTGCAGAGCACAGCAGACTTGGGATTCACCCAATGTACGCCGATTCAAGGCGAAACTCTGCCCATCGCACTGGCAGGACAGGATGTGGCCGGGCAGGCGCAAACCGGCACAGGGAAAACGGCAGCATTTCTGATAGCACTATATGCTTATCTTTTGAACCATCCCCTCGAGAAAAAAATCACAAATCAACCAAGGGCGATTGTGTTGGCTCCCACGCGAGAGTTGGCCATACAAATTCATAATGACGCTGTTCAATTAGGTAAATACACCGACTTTAAGTTAGGTTTGGTGTATGGAGGCACCGGTTACGGTTCGCAGAAACAAGTGCTGGAAAGCGGTGTCGACATTCTCATTGGGACGCCGGGACGGATTATTGATTATTTTAAGCAAAAGTTGATCAACCTTAAATCGATTCAGGTGATGGTGCTGGACGAAGCGGATCGCATGTTTGATCTGGGGTTTATAAAGGATGTGCGTTATTTGTTGCGGCGCATGCCTAAACCCGACCTGCGCCTGAATCTTTTATTTTCCGCCACTCTGTCCACACGCGTTTCGGAATTGGCCTATGAGCACATGAATAATCCGCAACATGTGGTGATTGAATCGGAGCAAGTGACAGCCAAGAATATCTCCGAGTCAGTGTTTTTTCCGGCTATGGAAGAGAAAATCAGCTTGTTACTGGGGTTGTTGTCCACACAGGATTTTACCCGGACCATGATTTTCACCAACACCAAACGGGCCGCCGAAAGGGTGTACGCTTATTTGCAGGGCAACGGGTGTAAATCGGCTGTTTTATCCGGCGATGTACCTCAGAAAAAACGGCAGCGTTTTTTACAGGAATTCTCTAACGGTGAAATCCCAATTCTGATTGCGACTGATGTCGCGGCGCGTGGGTTGCATATTCCCGAGATCAGTCACGTGATCAACTATGATTTGCCCCAGGACAGTGAAGATTATGTGCACCGAATTGGGCGCACAGCCAGGGCGGGTGCTACGGGGCATGCCATAAGCTTTGCTTGCGAGGAGTACTCCTTTTCTCTCGCGGATATTGAAGAATACATTGGTCATAAAATCCCGGTACAGGCCTTGGACCAGGCGTTGTTGGTCCAGCCCAGTGCTCCGGTATTTCCCCCTCGTAAACCGCGTCAGGATAAAAGAGGAAGAGCGCCTGGGAACAACCAACGCCGAGGAAATCGCTCGGACTCTAAGCCAAAATCCAAGCCCAGGCCTAAGTCCGGCAAGCCGGACAGTAGTAAACCCAAGCCTCAATAACCGTTTCAACGGCACAAAAAACCCCGCCATGAGCGGGGTTTGCGCTTAATTATCCACTGTGGTTAACGAGATTTTTTCTTTTTGGCAGAGGCTTTTTTCTTGGAGGCTTTCTTTTTGGGAGCCGCCTTTTTCTTCACGACGGGTTTTTTAGCTGTTTTCTTTTTGGGAGCTGCTTTTTTCTTGGCCACGGGTTTTTTAGCTGCTTTCTTTTTGGGAACCGCCTTTTTCTTGGCTACGGGTTTTTTAGCCGCTTTCTTTTTGGGGGCCGCCTTTTTCTTGGCCGCGGATTTTTTAGCTGCTTTCTTTTTGGGAGCCGCCTTTTTCTTCGCTGCCGGTTTCTTTACGGCTTTCTTTTTCGGGGTTGTTTTTTTTGCACTTGCGGGTTTTGAGGTTGCGACCGGTTTTGCCTTTGATGCATTGGATTTGCTGGGAACCGTATTTTTGATGGTGTTAATTAATTGCTTTATGGCGTCAATGCGGTTTTTCATGGTGTCTACGGCAGCGTTAACCGCATCGCTGGCAGTCTGGTCATCATGGAGCTTTGTGTAGGCTTGTTCAATCAAGGGGGCGTCCAGGCTGGACCAGCCACCGGATGCTGTGTTGGCTTTGTCTCTGGCTTGTAGCTGTAACTCGAACAACTTAGTTTCTATTTTGAAGTTAGCCCAGCCGCCGAACAAACCTGCTTGTTTGGATTTGGCGGCGTCACTCGAGAATTGTTGCCATATTTTTATCCCTGAATTGATGTCGGAAATAATACCGTTGAGTGCTTCAATGGATTTTTCGCGGGCTGATTTATTCGTTTCAAATTTTGCGAGTTTATGGATACTGTTGGTTAGGCCTTGCATTAACTGATTCCTCCGGAAAATATTCGCAGCAGGAGAGGTCAGATCGAAAACCGCCTCTCGGGTGTCTATCTAACTATAGACCTGGAATTTATAAGTGCCAGTTGAAATAAAAGTCATGTAGACTTTGTATGTAGTTTGATCAGGATGTCCCGATGCAAGTTGTTTCAAAGCAAGTTGCGCTCCAAATTTGTTGAGGACGGTGCAGTCTTGGGGATATTGAATCGGCACTTACTATAACGGGTGTCTCGGGGGGGGGGGCAGGGCGAAGCTTTACAATGTTTCACAAATACAGCTGCCTATCTCATTGTGGATAGTCCAATTGTAAATCCATAGTTTCATTGTTATATTTTCCGTTTGAAATAGTGTTCGGTTTTGCGCTTTGTGCCTTAGTATGCTAGTTAGTATGGGTTGATATTGGCCGGTTGTACAAGGCAAAGGGGATAGAATTTGAGTTTACGCACAATTGTATTGGCTGGAGTATTTGCTGCTTCCGGGACAGCTCAGGCCGCTGACATGACTTTGGAGCAGGTGCTGCAGGCTGTAGTGCATCATTATCCGGCATTGAAAACGGCTTCCTATCAGGTGGAAAAAGCCTATCAAAATGCTATTAAAGTGAAGAGCCGCCTGGGTTGGCAATTGCAAGCCCAAGCAGGATTAGCCAAAGATTTGTCATTTTTTGGTGACAGTGTACAGCGTTTGGAACTTGGAGGTGGGGTGCAGCGGCAGCTGCAATCCGGTGGAGAGCTTTCCGTGTCCGGTGGCTATCAACGGGAAGATTCCGATTCCCCGTTACAACCCAATCCCCTAAACAGCAACCGGGTGGACCTGAACTATCGTCGTCCCCTGCAGCAAGGTGCCGGTGCTCCGGACTACGCTTTGGATCTTAAAGATGCGGATTTAAGTGTAGATCTGGCTAAGGCGGATCGGCAAGTGAAGTACGATACGATTGCTGAACGTGTCATTGCGGTATTTTTTGATGCCGTGGCTACCAAAAGCCGTATGGATAATATGAATCTGGCCTTGCAGCGAACCCAGCGGCTGGAACAGTTTACCCGCAGTCGTCTGAATCTGGGAATTGCGGAAAACAAAGACCGCTTACAGGTGGTGGCGCAACTGGACAGTCAGCAGGCACAAATGAAAATACTGGAATTGGCCTGGGTGCAGCAACTCATTACACTGAACCGTTTAATGGGGCGCGGTTGGGATGATGTGTTGAACTTGGCGTACACGGATAAAGTGTCACTGTCCGAATTGGATTTTTCAGCAATCACGGATCAGGTAAAACAGTATTCACCCACATTACACTTAGTGGATACACGTTTGGAATCCGTGGAAAATATAATTACCCGGCAACAGGAAGTTCGAAAGGATCGGATGGACTTGGTGCTGCATTTGGGAAACCAAATGAGTAAAGGCAGTACCCCATTAGGGGAGCGGGACAGTTCTGAATTGCTTGGCGGCGTTAGCGTGGAATACCGTAGCGGATTGGATAAATCCGGCCTTGATGCTGCTATCCGCCAATCGCAATATGAGCATGGCGCGATAAAGGAACAACGTAAGCAGGTGCTGGAAGACTTGCATTATGGGACGGCAGCTTTACTGGCACAAATAAAAGCCATACGGGAATCTCTACAGGCTTTTGAAAACAGCGCTGCGAGTGAACGCAAAAAACTGGATGATGCCGACCGACGATACCGAAAGGGCCGCATAGATATCGACCGAGTTATTCAGTTTGAAAACCAACTGGCTACTGCTGAACTTAATGTGGTGTTACAGCGCCTGGAGTTTATCCGCGGGATGTACCAACTATATTTATTGCGTGGTTCTATTTGGAAAAATATAGAATTACCCAAACTTGATTTATCTTAGAGTCTATTTTTAATGAAAATAATACAATTTCTGGTGCGTCGTGCGCTGGTGGTTAACCTGGTGTCCATTTTCCTATTGGGTTTGGGATTGTATGCCATGTTCGCTATTAATCGTGAAGCTTTTCCCAATGTTAGTCTGGATCGTATCCAGGTAGAAGCTATATACCCCGGTGCTTCTCCCAAAGAAGTGGAGCAACTGGTAGTCACGCCTATTGAGCAACAGCTGCGCCTCCTGGGTGGAATCGATAAAATGATTTCCATGTCGTTTCCCGGCTCCGGCCGCATAACCCTGGAGTTAGACCCTGATGCCGGCAATCGGGACCGTATTGCTAACGAAGTGACCTTGGCCGTAAACAAGGCTCGGTTGCCCGCCGATCTTCCCAATGATCCGGTGGTCACAGAGGTCGACGGTTCGGTGTTTCCTATTATGCGTCTGGCTATATCTGCCCCCTTGGGGGACCTGGAGCTCAAACGCCTGGGGGATAAGATCAAAGATGATCTGCTGACCGTGCCGGGGGTGGCGCAGGTTATGGTGTTGGGAGACCGTAAAGCGGAAATTCGTGTTGTGGTTAAGCCCGAGCGGATGGCCCAGGAGCGTATTTCCACCGGTGAGATTGAACGGGCACTACGGGGTTGGAATTTAAACGTACCGGGTGGTGATATCGATACCAAAGAAGGGCAGGCAGTGGTGCGTGTAGTGGGAGAGTTCCGTAGTGCCAAAGATGCGGAAAAACTGGTGTTACGTGCTAATGAACGTGGTGATCTGCTGCGTTTAGGAGATGTGGCCGACGTTCAGGAAACCTTAGTGGAGCCGCAAACCTTACACGGTGTGGGAGGAAAACCGGGTTTCTCCCTGATGGTGTTAAAAAAATCCGATGCGGACATCATCAATACTGTAAATTCCGTGCGAGACTATATTTTAACTGTGCCAGATCGATACGGCGATGTGAGTGTCACCCCGTTTCAGGATTTTTCCCGCTTTGCCCGTATGCGTCTTGGAGTGTTGACTAACAACGGTATTGTGGGATTGGTGTTGGTATTTGTGTCCTTGTTGTTGTTTTTGCGCATATCCGTTGCTTTGACCACCACCTTGGGTTTGCCCATTATTTTCCTTAGCGGTTTGTTTATCTTGTACGCCTCCGGTGTTACGTTGAACATGATTTCCATGATGGGGTTTATCATGGTACTGGGTATGCTCGTGGACGATGCCATTATTGTGGGTGAAAACATTACCTACCATATGGAGCAAGGCATGCATCCCGAGGATGCCGCCGTGCGGGGAGCCGTGGATTTGCTGGGGCCGGTGACTACTACCATCCTGACCACCGTGGCGGCCTTTATCCCCATGATGTTTATGTCAGGATTAATCGGCAAATTCATCATTGCCATTCCCATTGTTGTGATTACCTTGCTGTTGTTGTCCTGGCTGCAATCGTTTTTGATTTTGCCCAGCCATGTCGCTTTTGTGACGAATCCAGACAAACATCCGCCGGAACGTGCTTGGTTGCTGGCGTTGGATAGAATGTATACCTGGGTGTTGACCAAGGCGGTGGCGCACCGCTGGATTACGGTGTTCCTGTCTTTTGCCTGCTTGGTGGCAGCGCTAATGCTGGCGAAGACCTTACCGTTTCAACTTTTTCCACCGGCAGGGGTGGAGGAATACGTGGTGCGGGTGACCGCACCGCCGGGTACCAGCTTACAAAAAATGCACAGTTATTTGCGTCAAATCGATGCCGATATCAAAGCCAATATTGATCATACCTTTCTTGAAGCCACTGTCATAAAAAGTGGAGATGTATCCATTGATCAAGGCGACCCTCTGACCATGCGTGGAAGCCGCTATGGCCAACTGCGGGCAATTTACACGCCGGCCATTGGACGGCCTGACCATGACGCTTTGTTGGAAATGCATCGTCTCGCCAAAGTTATTATTGCTAAATATCCGAAATTGGAAATTAACTTTACCGAAATCCGTCCCGGTCCACCATTGGGGCGTGCATTGGAAGCGGAAATTTCCAGTTACGACAATAAGGCCAGTGAAGCGGCTGCTCAACGCCTCATGGATTTTCTCCAGACCATACCTGGAGTGGCCGGTATTGACAGCGGTTTAAAGCGGGGTGATAACGAGTTACACGTTTCTCTGAATCGTAAGCTGGCTACCTATGCGGGTATTGATTTGGCGACAGCGTCCCGTCACATTCGCGCGGCTTCCGGCGGACTGGTGGTGTCAACAGTGCGTCACGGTACGGAGGAGCTGGACGTCACCATTCGATATCCCGATGGTAAGGTAGATCAATTGGGCCAATTGAAACGTATATTGATTCCCAACAATCGCGACGGTTTGGTGCCTCTCTACAAAATTGCCCGTTTTGAACAAAAACCGGGTTTTACTACCATCCGGCACAAAGAAGGGATACGCATAGTCAATGTGGTGGCGGACATTGATTCGGACAAAATTACCAGCATTGAACTCAACAAAAAAGTGCGAACTGAGCAGGCGCAATGGTTGGGAGATCTGACAGATAAGGTGTCAGTAAATTATGGTGGCGAGGAAGAACAAAACAAGGAATCGCTGATTAGTCTGGTAGTTGCTTTTAGTTTTGCTTTGATCGGTATTTTCTTTATCCTCGCCATACAGTTTAACAATATGACGTATCCCGTTATTGTGATGCTGGCCATCCCATTTGGCGCCATTGGTATAGTAATTAGCTTTTATATGCACGATATGTTTTGGAAGCCCATGCCTTTATCTTTTATGTCCATGTTGGGTATGGTGGCGCTTACAGGGGTGGTGGTGAATAGTGCTCTGATATTGTTGGTATTTATCCAACGGTCAGTGCAAAGTGGCATAGAGCCTCATGAGGCCATCGTGCTGGCAGGCCGGCGGCGCTTGCGGGCTGTATTGTTAACGGCAACCACTACAGTGGTGGGTTTATTGCCTACGGCGTATGGATGGGGCGGCATGGATCCCTTTGTTTCGCCCATGGCATTGGCTTTGTCCTGGGGTTTGGTCTTTGCCACAGCGGTCACGCTGGTTTCCATACCGGCGGTGTTGGCAGCGGGCTATGACATTAAACATATGTTTACTGGAAGGAAGACCAGGTCTGCCACAGCAACCACCCCAGGCTAGCCGTTGCTGTTTTGAAATATCGCGTTTGATTTCTGTGACTTAGTTCACATTACGACTATAGGCCCTAGGCCTGAATTTTGCAATTGGCTCTCGTGAGACGGGTAACTACACGAGCAACTACACGAGAGCCGCTATGAATAACAATCAGCTCCCTGATACTGAAAGTATTAAACAATATTTTGACTCCATCATTGGGTTTTGCAAAATCCATTACCCCAAAATTGCCTACAGTTTGCGAGCACCAGCTACCAGTTCCATGTTGGATGACCTGGAACGCTTGATTGGTGTGCGGCTGCCGATGCAATTTCGACAGTTATATCAATTGGCCAACGGACAGGCGGAAGATTGCGCCCTTTTCCCCGACGGATTTGAGTTGATGCCACTGGAGAATATACGCAAAACCTGGCTTATGCTGAAAAACATGTACGACAGTCACTACGAAATGCGGGTCGAAGGTGAGGACGATGGGCCAGTGCGTAGCATTTGGTGGCATCCGCGTTGGATTCCCTTTGCGTTTCAGGTGTCTGGTGATCATTACTGCTTGGATATGCATCCCGGCTATGAAGGTCAGGAAGGTCAGATCATCGAGTTTATCCATAATGACGAGCCTCGTCCTCTGCTGGGTGACAACCTGGCGGATTTTTTACGGCGCTATGACGAGGGTATACAATCCGGCAAGTTTCTGATGCATCCTGAGTGGGGGACCTTTGTGGCTAATATGTAGGCGGGCTCTGGTGTATTTCCTTTAAGACAATGTTATAGTGACTGCCGATTTTGAATCAGGAGGTTGCTTATGTTTTGGAGCTCCCGCCCCATATTAGATGAAGAAACGGTGTCGTGGCTGTTTGATATATACGCCTGGGCGCAGCACAACCTCAACGATTTGTTAAATCCTCGTCTTATCTTTCCGTCTAACGATTATTTTCCTGGGCAAGAAAATTCCCCCGATGCTATGGCGGCATTGATATTCTCCAAAGTGTCAGAGTACGCTGGGATGAACCATTGGCCGTTACAGCTTGTTCCCTTGCAGCAAATGGAAAATGCCCCGCCTCTGCAATGGGATGGGAACCTGAATAATCCCGATCTTGTCTTACCTGTGCCCTACAATCCCATACAGCTAACCAATCCACAAGCCTTGATCGCCTCACTTGCTCACGCCTTGGCAATGTATCAGGGCAGTCAGGCGAAGGAATTACCCCCCGGAGGTGAAGAAAATTGGCCTCACACGACAGAAGTGTTGGCAGTCTATATGGGTTTCGGCATTATGTTTGCTAATAGTGCTTTTAATGTCCGCGTGACATCTTGTGGCTCTTGCCAAGGTCCGTCCAATGACAGGGCGGCTTATTTGTCCCAATATGACATTACCTACGCCTTGGCCGTGTACAGTGTGTTGAACCAAATACACAGTAAGCAAGTGTTACATCATTTAAAAAGTGCTTTGCACAGTTTTTTTAAAAAAGCGGTAAAAGATGTGCTCCAGCGGCAGGAGCTGCAACAGCTGCAAAGGGACGCTACGGCACAAGAGTTGTTGCAGCGAACGTGAAACGGGAACTTAAACCGAAAATTTTTATCAAATCTTCGAAGTTCATTTGAATATCATGTAAATAGAAAAACCGGAGGGCCGGAAAATGGGTTTATTTGACAAAATAATGGGTGAATTTATTGACGTCATCGAGTGGACCGATGACGACTCGGACGAAACCCTGGTTTACCGATTTCCTACATACAACAAAGAAATTCAAATGGGCTCCTCTCTCATTGTGCGAGAGTCACAGGCTGCAGTGTTTGTTTATAAGGGCAAGATAGCGGATGTTTATGCTCCGGGTCACTATAAATTAACCACTGAAAGCATGCCGGTCATGTCTACGCTGCAACACTGGACTCACGGATTTAATACGCCTTTTAAATCCGAGGTCTATTTTTTCAATATGCGCCAGTTTACCGATGTGAAATGGGGCACTCCAAATCCCATTACCTTGCGTGATCCCGAATTCGGGATGTTACGCATTCGCGCTTTTGGAAATTACTCCATGCGCGTAGATGACCCGGTGAAGCTGATGAAAGATGTCAGTGGTACGGACCAAGAATTCAAGGTCTCGGAAATTGAGGATCAACTAAGAGCCGCGATTATTAGCGGTTTTACCGACTTTATTGCGGAATCCAAAATTCCTTTTTTGGATTACGCCGCTAATCTTAACGAGTTTTCTACAGCACTAAAGCCGGCTGTACAACCGGTTTTCAAAGATTTCGGGCTGAGCTTGGAGAAATTTTTTGTTATCAACGTGTCTGTGCCGCCGGAGGTGGAAAAAGTACTGGATCAACGCGCGGGTATGGTTGCCGTAGGTAATTTGGATGACTACACTAAATTTCAGGCGGCCAATTCCATTTCCGATTTCGCCAAATCCGGTGGTGACGGGGGCAGTTTGGCCGGGGCTGGTGTGGGTGCCGGTGTGGGTATGGCAGTGGGAACGGCGATGGCCGGAGCTCTCACCGGGCAACAGCCGCAAGGCGGAGCGCAAGGAACGGCACAAGGAGCACCGCAAGCACCGAAGATTATGATCCGTTGTATGGAATGCAACCACATTAATGAAGAAACTTCCAAATTTTGTTCCGAGTGTGGTAATAAGCTGGCAAAATAAGCTGTGCGTAGAAGCAAGGGTGATCATTGTGGTGGACTAAGCCACTAAGCCTCTAAGCCGCCCAACCCATTAAGGATAAAAACATAATGGCATTGAACTGCCCGGTTTGCGGAGCACCGGCACCCGAACAAATGCAATTTGCCAAACTGCTGGTGTGTTCCAGTTGTAAAACTTCGTTGTTTCTGGAAGACAATGCCGTGAAACACGCCGGCGTGAAGTCTGTCGTCATTGAGCAACCCAGTCTGTTCAGCGTGGGCCAAACCTATCGTTACCGTTCCATGACTTTTGAAACCTATGGACGGGTTCAGTTCGACTATGGCGGTGGTTATTGGGACGAATGGTGGGTGGTCAATTCCCGCGGTGTAGGTATGTGGGTGAGTGTGGACGAAGGCGACATCGCCATTGAATCCCCCATGACACTCAAATCACCGGTTCCATCCTGTGATAGTTTGGAAGTGGGTGCAAGCATCAATCTGGATGCGCAGAATTTGCTGGTGACGGAAAAGAACAGTTGTAAATGCGTCGCTTTGGAAGGGCAGTTACCTGAGGTGATTTTTCCGGGAGACGAACACGACTATGCCCATTTGTCCGGACATAATGGCGTGCTATTCACGCTGGAATGTTTTGGTGATGACTCTTTGTTGTTTAAAGGTAGTTGGATTGACCCCTTTGATATTAAACCGCTCGGATATGATGGGGTTAACCGGTGAGCTTATCCACTCGAGCGTCGAAAAACCTCAAATCCATCAACTGCACGCAATGCGGTGCCCCTCTGGAATTGCACGGTGGCCACCGGGTTGAGTCCATTTCCTGCGGTTACTGCGGTAGTGTATTGGATGCTAAAGACGAATATAAAGTTCTGAAACAATACACCGCGCAAAAAGCGCCTTTGTTGATTCCTTTGGGGTCCACTGGAAAAATCAAAGGGGTGAAGTTTACGGTTATTGGGGTGATTAAGTACAGCTCACACGATTCCATCTGGTATGAGTATTCTATTTTTTCCCCTACTCACGGTTACGCCTGGATTGAGGTGGATGGTGGGCATTTTATCTTCTCTCGTCGTGTCCGCGATTTACCCAACAAAAGAATCTCATCGGCCGAAAAATCTACCTTTAGTGCAAAACATATGACTTTTAAGGTGTTTGAAAGCTATACGGCAAAAATCGACTATGTGGAAGGCGAGCTCACTTGGGTGGCAAATAGAGGGGATAAAGTTCAACTCATAGACGCCATTTGTCCGCCGTATATATATACACAGGAGAAAAAGGATAAAGAGCTGGAATACTCCCTGGGGGAATACATGCCCGCCGAGGAGATTTATACCGCTTTTAAACTCAAAGGGAAACCGGAAAAACCCTCTGAAATCCACGGTGCCCAACCCCATATCGCCGGTTCTCTCAGCACGGGTTTATCTGCGGCAGCCAAGATTTTTTTACCCGTAAATATTGTCTTCTTGTTACTGGTTTTGATGCTTGGAAGTGGCAATGTATTGGTAAATTCAGTCTTGACCAGTGAGGACTATCTGGCAGGTGAAAAAACCATTCCTTTCAATGTGAATGATTCAGGTAAACTGCTGTCAGTGGAATTGAATATTCCGCTGGACAATGCCTGGGCCTGGTTTGATATCCAGGTACTCAACCAGGGTGTGCCGTTGTTTTCTATGAACAAACAGGTGTCTTATTATTCCGGGTATGAAGGCGGGGAGCACTGGAGTGAAGGGTCTCGCAGTGCCAGTGCTTATTTCAAAGTCCCACAGGCCGGTCAGTATGAGTTGAATGTTTTTGGGGAAGGGGGGACAGGCGAGACCGGTGCCGTCGCGCAACCCCGAAACCTGGCAGTGACGGTGCGTGAGGGTATTATTGTGTCCCGTTATTTTATCATTACCTCCGTTTTGCTGTTGTTGTCTTTAGTTGCATTACCCCTCAGTCGCGGGCATTTTGAGGCTAAGCGGTGGGGGGATTACGAGGACGATGATGACTAAATTCCTCATGGCTATGTTTTTTAGTTTGACCGCCGGGGCTGCCTATATGACTCTGTATGATGTCAATGTGATGGAGCCCTCCATCGAAAAGCACAGCGTACGACAGGGTAGTACTCATCGCGGTGTACGTGGCGGCTTTGGTGGTGGTAAATAAAAATTCATTCAAAACATTGGTTTTGATAGATTTGACATAGGTTCTATTATTTATTTTGCGAAGGAGCAAATAATGGACACATTAATCAGCGAGTTGCATTTTGCACCCATTGTGTCGACGGTAGTGTACAGTCTGATCGGCATTTTAATTTTCGGTCTGGCGTTTTTGGTATTTGACAAGCTGACTCCCTATTCCATTCATAAAGAAATTGGTGAGGATCACAATGTGGCCTTGGGCGTGATAATTGGCTCCATGATGATTGCATTGTCTATCATCATTGCCGCAGCGATAAAATAAGCCTGCTGTATACCGGATTTGACGTAATACGACTGCATCAGTTGTTCAAGAGAGCAGTTCAAAATTCGGTGGTAAATAATGCAGGAAATAGGGTGGTGATATGGGTATAACGGCAAAAGTGGATGACAGGGCCAACACGGCTTTATTGTTTGCCACCTTTGTTATTGCTGTGTGCGGATTGATATATGAATTGTTGGCTGGAACCGTGTCCAGCTATTTATTGGGCGACTCAGTTTATCAATTTTCGATTGTTATTGGCTTGTTTATGGCGGCGATGGGGGTGGGGTCTTATTTGTCTCGCTTCGTGACTGCGTCACTGGCCGAAACTTTTATCACTTTGCAAATCGTTATTGGTCTTATTGGTGGATTCAGTGCGTTTGCTCTGTTTTATGCATTTACCTACGTCAACAATTATCAATTGATCTTGTTTTTGATTTCCGTTTCCATCGGTGCTTTGGTGGGATGCGAAATTCCCATCGTGATTCGCCTGCTTAAAGAATATCAGGTGTTGCGGCTTAATGTGTCCAATGTGTTGACTGCAGACTACCTGGGCGCCTTAGCCGCATCGCTGTTATTTCCGATCATACTGGTGCCACAGTTAGGAATCTTTCGCAGTGCTTTGTTGTTCGGTTGTTTAAATGTATTTGTCTCCGGCTTGGGTCTGTATACGTTCAGGGATTCCCTTAAGGGGATGCATAAGTTATCACTCGGTGTAGTGGCTGCCGCCTTGCTACTGGGGGTGGGTTTTTATTTTGTGAAGGACATTACCGGTTTTTTTCAATCACGACTGTATACAGGTGAAATTATATTTTCCAAAACCACATCCTATCAGGATATCGTGGTGACTCGTGATGGAGACGTGTTCAGTCTATTTATTAATGGGAATTTGCAGTTTAACAGTCTGGATGAGTACCGCTATCACGAGTCCTTAGTACACCCGGTGATGTCTCTGGCCCGGCGCCATAACGAGGTGTTGGTGCTGGGAGGGGGAGACGGTTTGGCGGTGCGGGAATTGTTGAAATATTCGGATGTGGATCGTATCACCTTGGTGGATTTGGACCCGGAAATCACTCGCCTGTTTCGGGATAACCCCATGCTGTATCGCCTTAACCAACAAGCCTTGCGTGATCCCAAAGTACATATCGTCAATCAAGATGCCTGGAAATATGTGGAACAAAGCCGCGAGTTTTTTGATGTAGTCATTATCGATCTTCCTGATCCCAGCCAGCTGAGCCTAAGCAAATTGTATTCACGAAGTTTTTACAAACTATTGGCCAATCGTTTAGGGGCTGGTGGTCATATGGTAACCCAAGCCACTTCTCCCATGTACGCCAGGGACGCTTTTTGGTGTATAAACAAAACCTTACAGGAAACTCCCTCATCGGTATCTCTTAATACTCAGCTTAGCACCCTGCCTTATCATGCCTACGTGCCCAGTTTCGGGGAGTGGGGTTTTGTGATTGCCTCTACACTCCCGCCCAGAGCGTCCGATATTAGCATTAATGTAGAAACGAAATTTTTGGATGCGGCTACGTTGACTTCAATGGTGATTTTTCCACCGGACATGACAGAGACTGATGTGCAAATCAATACCATCGATTCGCATAAGCTGGCAGCATACTATGCCGCCGGTTGGAAACGGTGGTTTCATTAGCGGTGGTTTTATAAATCTTTTAATAATCAACGTAATGGAATAGGTTGACGGGGAAGCGGTATGGGTGACATAAAAACCGATGTGAGTGTTTTGGAAAGTCATGTATTTGGCGTAGCATCTCGCGCACTGGAACAATTTCGCGAGTTTTTACCCTTTGCTGCCGGCTTGACCCACGAGCGGCAAATTGTGCTCATTGAGTACCAGGGGGAAGAAGAATTTCCCGATCCCCACGATGTGGTGAATTACTTAACTAAGAAACTGCAATTTGGTGCCGGCTCAGGAAAATACGTTGCGACGGCTATGGTGTTTGATAGTCGCGCGGTACCACCCGGCGGTAATCATAAAATGGAAACCATCGCCATAAATCTGGATCATTGTCAGCGCTATTCTATGGTCAGGTTGACGCCTTATCAACTGCGGTCGGGAAAACTGGGATTTGGGCCTACGTTCAATCAAGAAGGCAGTTACTTGATTTTCCCGTTGCGGGACAAAAAAAGCAAATCGGCCAAATCGGCTTAAGTTCGCCGTAACTTACATATATTCCACAACCTCAGTTTCTCAGAAAGTTGCTGATCCATTGGCTTAACAATTGATCATGGGCCTCCCGGTTCAAAGATTCTATCCCTTGTGCGTAAACCGATGGCCCCAGTTTATCCTGTCGATGTTGCATCATAGTACGTCCGTATTCTTTGCTGAACTCCGGGTGACCTTGCAGACACAGAAAAGTATCCATGAGATACATAAAGTGAGGGCAAAAGTCACTGCGCGCCAACAATTGGGCACCTTTTGGCAATTGCACCACTTGGTCTTTGTGAGACACCACCAGGTTGAAGCTATCTTGTGACGGCTGCATCCAGGTGCAGGTTTGCACCACTCGGTTTTGCGCCACCCCCACGCCCCAGCCCTGGTTAGCCTCCTGGGTTTTACCCCCAAACAATTCCGCGACCAATTGATGACCAAAGCAAATAGCCACCAGTTTCACTTGTTGTTCATGTAGACGGTGGATAAAGCCGCTAAACTTCTCCATCCAGGGTAGGGGATCGTAAACACTGTCTTTACTACCGGTGGTGATATATGCAGAACATTCCTGAGGTTGCGGATACCGGCCTTGTACCACGTCATAGGTGTGAAACTGTAAACTTGGGTCTGATTGTTGCAATAGCCTCACAATCATATCCGGGTAATCGCCGAAACGGTCTTGATATTGAGGCAACACAGAATCAAATTGCAATATGCCGATTTTAGTCATGGACTTTACTCGTGGCTATTTTGGTTTGCGACTATGGTTATTAGCTATGGTTATTAGCTATGGTTATTAAAAGTTGAATAAAAAACGGCCAGTCGACGTGCCGGTAAATCCAATGCGTCATCATAACACTATACGCCGGTCGGGATGGATTCAACTAAACTAACAATAGCAACTGGAAAAATGGCAATAGAAAAATTATAGAGGACTGCCTATGGATGCCAGAGACGTACGCACCGCAGATGACGCACGCCAGATTGTTATGGATCGTAAGTTAACCCATGTCAAAGTTGGTATTTTTGATATGGATGGCATCATGCGGGGCAAATATATGTCGCGTGACAAATTCTTCTCCGCACTGGACCACGGTTTTGGGTTTTGTGATGTGATATTGGGGTGGGACTCCAAAGACCAATTGTACGACAATGTCAGCTATACCGGATGGCACACCGGCTATCCTGATGCGCCCACACGCCTGTTACCCCACACCTGTCGCAATCTGGTATATGAAGACAATCAGCTGTTGTTTATGGCGGAATTTGCTGCAGAAGCGGAACAGATTTGTCCTCGGGCAGTATTGCGCCGTGTGGTACAGCAGTGTGAAGAGATGGGGTTTCACGCTCAAGCGGCGTTTGAGTATGAGTTCTTTGTGTTTAACGAGACACGGCAAAGTATCCGTGAGAAAAACTATCATCAGTTGCAACCCATGGCCCCGGGCTATTTTGGGTATTCCGTGTTACGAAACTCTGTGGATAGTGATGTGTACCAAAGCTTATTAGATATGTGCGAGGGGATGGATTTTCCGCTGGAAGGCTTGCACGAAGAAACCGGCCCGGGAGTGCTGGAGGCAGCCATTGCCGTAGACTCGGCGGTACAGGCGGCGGATAAGGCTGCGTTGTTTAAAACTTTTGCAAAAGTGGCGGCGCAGCGAATGGGTAAAATGATTACCTTCATGGCTAAGTGGTCTGCGGACTGGCCGGGGCAAAGTGGTCATATTCATGTGTCACTCAAAGATTCAAAGGGGCAGTCTGTGTTTTACGACGCATCCCAGAACTATTGCATGAGTGAGACCATGCGCTATTTTCTCGGAGGTCAACAGCAGTTGATGCCGGAGCTGTTAGCCATGATCGCTCCCACGGTGAACTCCTATACTCGTTTGGTTCCCGGTTTCTGGGCACCCACAGCGGCGAGTTGGGGAGTGGAAAACCGTACCTGCGCCCTGCGAGTCATTCCCGGAAATGAGAAATCCCAGCGGGTGGAATATCGAGTGGCTGCTTCTGATGCCAATCCCTACCTGGCTTTAGCTGCCGCTTTAGCTTCAGGTTTGTGGGGCATAAAAAACCGCATCGAACCGCAGGCAGCCGTGGTGGGTAACGCTTACGACGTGTCCTTTCCGGAACAACTGCAGCTTCCCAGTACCCTGTGGGATTCGGCACAACGCTTGCGTGCTTCGGATGCGGCCAACGACATGTTCGGCGCAAACTTTGTGGATCATTTTGCCGCCAGTCGTGATTGGGAGGAGCGAGAGTTCCGCAAGCACATCACAGACTGGGAGTTGGAACGCTATTTTGAAATTATCTAGCCATACACTCTACACGATTCATGTATTAACTCTCATGCATTCTGGATATGAGCTTCCACTATGACCACTAAACAGTCTCTACAAGTGATTTCCCCTGTGGATGGTAGTGTCTATATACATCGGGAATATTTTAATCAACACCAAATTGAACAGGCCTTGAATAACGGCTGCCAAGCGCAGACTCAATGGGCTGCGACCCCGATTGAGCAGCGGGCAACCTTGTGTCTAAAAGCCGTGGATTGGATGTTACAACATGCTCAAGACATTGCTGAAGAAATCACTTGGCAAATGGGGCGACCACTTCAATATACACCGGGTGAGTTAAAGGGATTTGCCGAACGAGCGCGCACCATGGTGGAGATTGCGCCAAACAAGCTGCAAGATATTACTGTTGAACAATCTCCTGATTTCCAACGATTGATTCAGCGTCGGCCTCTGGGGTTGGTATTTGCCGTGGTACCGTGGAACTACCCTTTACTCACAGCTGTGAATGCCCTGATTCCCGCATTGATGGCGGGTAACACCATGATCATGAAAGCTTCATCACAAACACCATTGTGCGGTGAACGGTTGCAAGAGGCGCTGAATCAAGCGGGAGTTCCCGAAGGGGTGTTTCAATCCGTGTTGTTAACTCACGGGGACACAGAAGCTTTGGTTAAGCACCCGAAAGTGGATTTTCTTGTGTTTACCGGCTCGGTGGCGGGAGGTCAAAGTCTGCATCAAGCTTTGGGCGAGCGCTTTATCGGTAGCACCATGGAACTGGGGGGTAAAGACCCGGCCTACGTGCGCGCCGATGCAGATTTGGAATTTACCGTTGCCAATCTGGTGGACGGTGCTTTTTTTAACTCAGGGCAATCCTGTTGTGGCATCGAGCGTATATACGTACACCAAGAACTGTATGAGGAATTTACTCAGCGTTTTGTGGCCTTGGTTAAACAATATCGCCTGGGCAATCCCCTGTTGCCAGAGACCACTTTGGGTCCGGTGGTCAACGCCAGGGCGGTTCAAAGAGTCCAAACGCATATTCAACAAGCCTTACAACAGGGGGCGCAGGCCTGTATTGCGCCGGAAGACTTCCCTACAGATCAACCGTCGGGGCTGTATATGCCACCCCAGGTGTTAGTCAACGTAAATCACGCTATGGACGTGATGCGGGAAGAGACTTTTGGGCCGGTAGTGGGAATTATGCCGGTAAATTCGGACGCACAAGCGGTGGAGTTGATGAATGACTCCCACTATGGGTTGACCGCATCCGTCTGGACCCAAGACGATGCTGCTGCTTTTACATTGGGGCAGCAGGTCCATACCGGCACCTGGTTTATGAACCGTTGTGATTACCTGGATCCGGCATTGAGTTGGACCGGTTGTAAAATGTCAGGGACAGGTTGTTCATTATCAGAAATTGCCTATGAACACCTAAGCCGTCCCAAATCATTTCATTTGCGCAAAAAAATCTCTTAGCTCTTAAATATTATCAATAACGATTGCGTAAGAGTTAATACACAATACTTAATATTTCAATGAGTGGCGGCCACGGTCCCCAAAGGTTAGAGAAAATGAATCTGGAAGAGCTCATAAAATCCGTAACAGGAAATTGGAACTATCCGACCAAAATTTGGTTTGGTCCGGGGCGTATTCAGGATTTACCCCAAGCTTGTCAATTACTGGGCATGAGCGCGCCGCTAATAGTGACCGATAAGGGTTTGGCGGGACTGCCATTTGTGGCTGGGGCCGGTACTGCGCTAAAACAGGCCGGGCTGAGCGTGGCGGTCTTTAGTGAGGTTCGGCCCAATCCTACCGAGGCAAATATATCCGATGGCGTAGTGGCGTATCACCGGGGTAAGCATGATGGCGTCATAGCCCTTGGCGGCGGAAGCAGCTTGGATGCGGGTAAGGCCATTGCTCTTATGGTAGGGCAAACAGACTCCATTTGGGCCTACGAAGACGTGGGTGATAACTGGTCTCGGGTGAATGTTGCTGCCATGGCGCCGGTGGTAGCCATACCCACCACGGCCGGTACCGGATCGGAAGTGGGGCGCGCATCCGTCATCAATGACGTAAACACACAGCTGAAAAAAATAATATTTCACCCCCATATGATGCCGGGAATTGTCATCGCCGATCCTGAATTGACCCTGGGGCTCAGCCCTGAGGTTACTGCCGCCACCGGTATGGATGCGTTATCTCACAATCTAGAAGCGCTGTGCGCTCCCGGCTATCATCCCCTGGCCGATGGCATAGCGTTGGAAGCCATACGACTCATCGACCTGAATCTTGTGCGGGTGGTTTCCCACCCGGATCATTTGCAAGCTCGTAGCCATATGCTGTGTGCTTCCTTGATGGGAGCCACGGCGTTTCAGAAAGGTCTGGGCGGTATGCATGCATTGGCTCATCCCCTAGGGGCGATGTACGACGCTCACCACGGCCTGTTAAACGCCATACTCATGCCCTATGTATTGGCTCATAATAGAGACTATATTAGCGGTGCCATGGTACGCATGGCCCATGTTTTGGGTTTGCAGAATCAATCAGTAGAGGGCGTCATCGATTGGGTTCTGGCCTTACGTCAGGAAATTGGGATTCCCCACACACTAACCGGCATTGGGGTCGAGTCGGGGGAAATAACCAAAATAGCAGCGAAAGCAGTAGCGGATCCTTCATCGGCGGGTAATCCCAAACCAATGGATGCGGAGCAGTACGGCCAAATTTTGGAACATGCATTGGGCGGTTCGCTGTCATAATGCCGTTGAAACTATATCTATTTATTGGTTTGTGCCTGATTCCCGCGTGGCTTGGCGCCGGAGAACCACCGCGGGGTTTGGAGCTGCAGCTCACTTCTTTGGGTAGCTCCAGCGTCCAAGTCCAGGTGCAAAACAATGGTAATGAGTCGCAATATCTGTTGAACCTATTTGATGTGCCGTACCACATGTTGGTATTTAAGATTGAAAATGAAAAAGGTGAAAAAGTAAAGTTTCGCGGTTCTTTGGTCAAAGCAAAATTATTAATAGAAAATGTTATCTATGTCAGTCCCAGAGGATTCTTCGGAAGACGAATGGACTTGCGTGATCTAAAGCCGTCCTTTGTCAAAGAGGGAGAAAAATACAAGGCGTATTATGATTTGGTGCCGGGTAAGTACATGGCAAAGGCGGTATACGACACGCGAGGGATGAAAAACCAATTTGAAGGAATAAAACTTTGGGACGGCCGGTTGGTATCCAATGAGATCCAGTTTACTGTTTCTGCCGGTAACTAAACTAAACCCGTCAGTCGCAATTACGTGGTTACCACTAATGGTTTGGTCGTATCGCAATCAATTTAGAGCTTGTTTTGGCACCTATTAGTAAAAAACTACATGGTCCCCGGTTACGGTTTTTTAGAAAATCACATTAGCTACAGGTGTAAATAGCAAGGGTGGCGTTAAAATTTGTACTGAAATTTAAAACACGAGCGAGTGATAACCCGGAGGGCAGTACTTACAAACTGATGTCCAGTCGATGAAACCAGATATTTATAAAGTAGAATATATCGGCAGTGGCGTTTTGGCTGTAATGGCCAAGCCCGTCTCTGGTGAATGGATAGAACAAGAGTTTGAAGGATTGGCAAGTGAAGGGATCAAAGCAATTGTATCACTTCTCGAGTTACATGAAGCGTATGAGGTGGGATTGCAGCGCGAAAAACAATTAACCGAAAAAAACGGAATGGAATTTTTGTCTTTTCCAATTCGAGATAGAGGCGTTCCGGATTCAGTGGTTGAATTTGGAGATTTTACAAAAATGCTTTATTGGCAAATTGAAGCTGGTAAAACCACTGTTATTCACTGTCGTGCGGGTATAGGTAGAACCGGAGTAGTTGCGGCAGGGGTGTTATTGCATTGCGGATACAAACCAAAAGAGGCTTTAATGCATATATCCAATAAAAGAGGTGTGCAAGTGCCGGATACCGAAGAGCAAGAGGAATGGCTGGCGAGAAATTACAATGCAATTATCAAACGAGTATGATCAACGTTGGTGGCACATACAATGAGGACGACATGGATACAAGTTGCCTTCTTGAAATTTTAGTGTCTGGTGCTCCGGAAGATGCTTGCCAAGCATTGACTACCGGGTTGCGGTTATTGTCTGAGCAGTCAGGCGCTGTTTCATTTGCTCTTTGTTCGCTCATAAGGGGTGTGTAATGTCAGAAAGCTTGTATGAAGTTACATGTGACGCCAGGGACAGATTGTATTCTTCCATCGGGGAAGTAGAACCGGAAGTTATTACGCACATAATTAATCCTGCCTTTTTGGGAGGTCCTGCTTGGCCAGCTATGAGGCAGGCGTTCAGTGTCATACACCGAGGTAGTAACACCATTGTGGTTTCCAATGGGCTGGCCGACCCTTTTGATAATGTGGATGAGGAAAACTCAGGTTTTGGTATCGAAATATACGCAGAAACGAAAGAGCCGATAGAAGTGGATATTTCAAAAAGCGATATTTTCAAGCTCGTTTTCGCAACCGCTCAGCAGGCAGCTCATTCCGGTCAGATGGCAAATTTGTTGAATCAGTACAAAATTATTACCATGGAGCTATATGCGGAGGATTGCGGCCTGTACGAATATCAGACTGAAAACGGAATGGTTGGGATTATGATCGGTATTGAACACCCGGATCTCCCCGGGAAAGTAGACTTCCCAGGTGGAGAGGTTATTCTCGCGACTGTGCAAATTCTGACACCAAGCGAATTGGATTACGTCGCGCAGGCACGGGCTAAAGGTCGAAACCGTCTCCACGCGAGTTTTAAATCATCGGGTATCTATCACTATGTTACACCTGGTCGAGATTCATTGATTGATGGAAATGATTCACAATCGGGTATGGCAAAACAACCGAATCAAAAGAAGCCGTGGTGGAAACTGTGGTAAGATTCGGTAACACATATTTTGTAATGTACAACAGAAAATGCAGAGTGACTGTCGACTAAAAAGTGCTTGCTATTTATACACTTTGAGTCTGGTCTGCTAAACGCAAGTCTAAATTGCAAGTTGAAGCGTCGATTTCCGTTTTGAAGAATAGGCGTTCAATTGAACCCTCCCGGAATAACCAGCTATATTCAATGTATCAAACCAGAAAGATCGATATTTTAAGCCGGTTAGTGCGGGGAACTGGATGCTCAAGAATTGGATCGATGTCAAAGTAGTAGTGTTGGTTTTGATATCAGCATTATTAATTTTTCCCGGTTTGGGTGGTACCAGTCTGTGGACCGATGAGGCCCACACAGCCGTCATTGCACAAAATATCGCGGAAACCGGCTTTCCCTATGCTTCAAATGGGAAGAATTTAGTTTCAATCTTTCCTGATCATCGTGATATTCGCGACGGGATATATATTTGGCAGGCCTGGATTCCGTCTTATCTTGCTGCGGTGTCTGTCTCTGTTCTCGGAAATACGGCATTTGCTGCCAGATTGCCTTTTGCCTTACTGTTTATTCTGCTTATTGTTGCAAGTTACCATATATTCAATTCATGGCAGCCGGATCGCCAACGAAGTTTGTTGGCTATAGCTTTAATGCTTGGATGTGTAGCTCTACTACTTCATGCAAGACAGTGTCGTTACTATATTTTGGTTCCTCTTTTAAATCTGTTAATCGTATATAGCTATTTGAAATTGTTGGAACAGCCCAATCCGTTTAGCGCTACGCAAATAGTTATATGGACCACGTTACTTTTCAATTCCCTGTTTCCGGCTGCTCCTATTTTGGGATTGGCCCTTGGTGTAGATTTAATATTTCGGCGGCCTGATCGACACGTGCTTAAATACATATTGGTAATAGTCGCGATCTTATTATTGATCAATATGCCAATAGCTTGGTATACCCGGGTTTGGGATCGACAGTTTGGGATACAACCGGGCTACAGCAGTATTCCTGTCTTCAGTGCCTACTTGTTCAGGTACGCAATTACAATAAACACCTATATTTTTCCATTGATACTCGTTTTTGTCGCACTGGTTTGGCGATGGCGGGAAGTTTTACGCAAGGTCCGCAATGACCCAATAGTTTTTCTTTTGTTAACAATTTGTGTAACGCAGCTTCTATTTTTCTCCTTGGCGTCAGACTATCCATTTACCCGATATATGCTTGGTATTTTGCCTTTTGTTTTATATTTGGGTGCAGCTTGTATCAGAGGAATGACTGGTAATAGTATGGTTTTATCCTGGAGTCTTGTTGTCGTTATTACAATAAGCAATACATTGCAGGTGCTGCCGTTGTCAATTCTAAAATACACACGATTACAGCAGGCAAATTGGACAACTAACGGCGTCAATGGTAGTTACTTGGATGTTAAGAATGTGGGCCTGAGTTATGCGAAAGGGGAGATTAAAACCATTATCAATACGCCGATGGGAAGTCCGCTGATTCAATATATTCTGAGTGCGCTTAATTCGCCAAAGGGACCAATTGACTGGATTGTTAAATACCTGAATGAAAATGCGTTACCATCAGATCGTGTGAAGATAAGCTATGGTGATTTGCCTCTAATGTTTCACACAAATTTTTCCGTTATAAGTGCTCCTATGGTTGGTCCTTCAGCGCCGGAATGGTTTATTCCACGAACATTTAATCCCCCGGTTATTGATAAAAACTTTGTTGAATCATTAAACAACCACAAGTATGAGCTTGTAGAGTTAAACGCGCCCGATATCCAATGGAATAATCGCCCTGACCCGTTGTATCATTTCTATAACACTCCTGTTGAGAGTCATCTTCCGAAGATTAAGATCTATAGAAAAATAGAAAAATAGAAAAAATGACATTGATCACGAAAGTCATACTTGAGTAACATAAAACGGTGGCTTGTTTGGAGTGTATAAACTAAGTCTAAACCCGAAAGCCGGGCTTAAAATAAAAGAAATGCCTATGTTGTTTCTTAAGTAATGCTTATGATGAGGTACAGTTCAGCAATATGAGAGAAAAGACTGCCTGAAATGTACCACTGTATTTGTCCCGCAACGCAGAGTTCGGTCTAAATTAGTTGAGAAGCTTTCCGGAAAAAATATCCGGTCAGAGTCTTAAATTGATAATTGGTGGGTATGTGAGCGCATAGGATCGTGCTGAGTTTATAATTTGAACACTTGGGAACTAATTTGAAAATTGAATCTTTGAAAGATGAAAGTGTTTTTTTGGTCATGGAGCTTTGGGTCAATCCAGAATTCTTCATTGAGTTAAAATCATTTAAGAAAAAGATGAATGCTATATTGGAGAAGTACGCCCCGAACTATGTGCATCATAGTCATGCCATTGAGTGGATCTCCAAAAATATCGGTGAGGATTTGCCAACCGGTATCGAGATCATTCAATTTGCGTCCAAGGAAACTGCGAAGCAAGTTGTAACTGAATTGAAAGCGGTGGAAATGAAAGCGCTGAGCGACAAAATATTTAAGCGAACTCGCGCGTATCTAAGCCACTATGACTTTCCGGAAAGTTTGCTGGATAGAATGGGTTTATGATGAGTTATGGCGTTGTTTTTGTTAGGGGTTTCCGCAGAATTCCAAATCATTATTCGTAATAAAAAGATTCGTTTATATGCTGTTTTGTGTGTTTGCTTGGGTATAATAAAGACATCACCCCTGAGTTCATTCGTGATATTATTCTCAAACATAATCACAGTCACAGTTCGGGGAATATCAATGATCCGTGTTCGAATTATTTTCTGTAAACTCTTCGCGTTACTTTCTTTAGGAGTGTGTTCGTTTCAACTGATGGCGGTGCAATTGCTCCCCAGCGGCCAAGCGGATTGTTATGACGTCAGCGGTCTGGTGGTGTCGTGTTTTGGAACCGGACAGGACGGTGAAATTCGCGCCGGTTTGCAGTGGTCCGGCTCTCGGTTTTCTTCGCTTGCCAACAAGCGCACTGATGTATTGACCAATTTGGTCTGGGCTCAGGATGCTTCGTCCGGGGACACTCCAGTGGCTTGCGATTCTTATAAAGATGGCGGAGACACGGACCCCGATGCCGTGTCCAGTTGGCAGAATGTACAGCAGTTTGTGCAATGCCTCAACGACAACAACTATCTGGGTGAAAATGATTGGCGTTTACCTAATATAAATGAGTTGATGAGTCTGCTGGATTTCGGTCGGGCCAGTTCCACGAATAGTTTATTGGCAGAGGGTTTCGTGGGCGTGACGGAAGTAGATTATTGGTCCGGTACTACGCATGTTCCTGTTGCTACCGAAGCAAAGGCAGTCAATTTTTTCCTCAATCGTTCTTTGAGTATATCCAAAAATAACGGCATCGCTTATGTGTGGCCGGTACGTGGTGGTTTGGCTCCGGCGATTGAGGCTAATTTATTACAAACGGGTCAGGACAGCTGCTATGACAGTGGGGGTAATACAACACCTTGTACAGGTACGGGGCAGGACGGTGAGATCCGGGCCGGTGAAAGCTGGGATGGTTCACGCTTTAACGATGCGCTTCAATATTTGGTGACGGATCGGGCGACAGGGCTGACCTGGGTCAAAGATTTGGCACATCCGGCGGCAGCTGTGGGTGATTGCAGCGGTAGTATCAGTATGTCCTGGCAGGCAGCGCTAAATTTCGTGAGATGTCTCAACGACAATAACTATCAAGGATACTCCGATTGGCGCTTGCCAAATATTGTAGAGTTGAACAGCTTGATTGACGCTTCCAGCAGTGGTGCGGGTACAGTGCTTCCCGTTGGGCATCCCTTTTTAAATGTTAATGCTTCACAACAACCCTGGTCTTCTACCTCCGATGCCGATATTCCCGTTTATGCCCTGTTCTTAGACCTGGGCGACGGTTTAATTGGGGGAGCCCTAAAAGCCAGCGCTCGAAATGTGTGGTTGGTAAGAGGTGAATTTTCAGATCCACTGAGTGAGATTGAAGGCTGTTTCATTGCTACTGCCGCATACGGTTCTTATATGCACACTGATGTTCAGGTATTACGCGATTTCCGCGATGATTACCTGCTTACCAATGCAGCCGGGCGTGTCTTGGTGTCTTGGTACTATCAGTATTCACCGCCCGCGGCTGACTATATCGCCGAACATGAAGGTTTGCGGACCACAACGCGCTGGTTATTGACACCGGTGGTTTACGCAGTGAAATATCCGCTTGTCTCACTGGCTGTGGCACTATGGATGTTGGCTTTGGTTGTGCGGCGTCGACGTAGGCGGATAGGAGAAGTTGCTCCATAAGAAAATTTGGGCCTGCATAGCAGGCCCTTTGTTTTTATAGCCAGTCAATGATCGAAAAGCCCAGACCCAAACGGTTACTGCGGTAATCGTAGTCGATTAAGCTTTCACCATAGCCGTAGAAATACTGTAAATAACCGCGTACGCGTTTTTGAATCGGAAAACTCCAGTCTAATTGCAGCGCACCTCGATTATCCGATTTTAAATTGTTCCGCAGCATGAACCCCATGCGATGTTGTCCCAATACATAGAGCCCGGTTATTTCTCCGTGACCCAGATAGTGTTCAATATCCGGGTTGTCATCACCTACTGCATCGGTGGGGTTCACTTTTTTAGATTCGGGGATTCGCCACCAGGGCATGAAGCTCAGGTAGAACTGATTTTTTTCCAGCACGAATTGTGCAAACACACGATTCCAACTGCGTGATAGCGTACCACTTTGGCCGTTGGATTCGTGATTGACACCAATTGTAATAAGCCGATTGTTTAAGCCTAGGAACGGGGAATTGGTTAGAAAGGTCAGGAATACTTCCGGTTCATGATTGGTTTCCCGAAATGGTGAGGAAATTTTTGGGTTGTAGGCCTGCCAATGCAATTGTTGAGTATATGCAGCGTACAGGTAACCATTGTCACCGAATAATTGCCGTGCCAACTGTACTTTGACGCTGATCTGAGCCTTGACCTCCACATGATTGAGACGCTCACCAAACGTGGCATAGGGTGCCTCATTGGGTGATTTTTCATACGTAATGGGCAAAAAGTAATTAGTCCGGTGTGGGATCAATACAAATGGATTACTTCGTGCCTTGCCTTCAGATTCCACCCGGCGTGTGATTAATGAGTCGGATACCTTGGTGTTTCCGGCATCGGTCGCTGGATGATTTTCGTCGGATTGAGTTAGACCTTCACTTGGAATGAAAAGCGCTATAATTAAGCAGATGATCGCCGCAAGGTTTTGCGTAATGTATTGTTCTAACTTTGATGCAGAATGGGGTAGTTTGTTCATAGGTGTATTCCATGCCGCTTGTATTGAATGATTTGACTTCTGTGCCGCACAGCCGGGCTTGGGTATGTAGGGTAACGGTTTGCCAGGTTGGTGACCAGTCCCTTTGTGTGACCAAAGTGACCAATGTGGCTGAATGACCGGAAGACCAACTAAAGTACGACGGGTTTCAGGGCAAACGACGTTTGAAAGACAAATAGGGCCCGAATCGACGGGTAAGGTAAAGGGGCCGCCAGGTTCCCATAATAATTCAGGGAGTTCCACATGCTGAAGTTATACCGAAGTTCAAAAACAGCGTGCATAAGTGCTGTAGTAATGAGTATTTGCTTTTGGGTTACAGGGCCGGTTAGTGCGTCACCTCTTCAGGCGGATGAAGATTTGATATTTTTCCCCACCAATGCGTATTGGGACGATGGTTGGGTATTGCCGGTACGGGGTTGGGTGTTTGAACCTGAGAAAGGTTCTATGTGGCGCCGCAGTACTATAAGAGTGATTCGCAATACATTGGAAGTGGACCAACCCGACCGTCACAATCGTTATTTCACGGAAAGAGCCAGAATGTTTTTAGTCGATAACGAGCGCAACAAAGACATTAAAGTAAAGTTGGGTAGAAAAGTGGCTTCCATGGACCGTTCCAAGCCCAATGGCCATTTTAAAGGCGAGATCAGGCTGTCAGAGAAGGGCGTGGAACGGTTGGTGGATAAAAACGATTGGATACAGTATGAAGCGGAACTGCCTCGAAGAGACAATCGTCGCTTCGTAGGCGAGGTACAACTGTTGTACCCGGAAGGTGTTTCCATTATTTCCGATATTGATGACACCATCAAAATCAGTCGAGTGGCGCGCAAAAGAAAACTGATAAAAAATACCTTTCTGAAGAAGTATCGACCCGTGGCCGGTATGGCGCGTTTGTATCGCTTGTGGGCAGAGGACGGCGCCAGCTTTCATTATGTCTCCGGCTCGCCGTGGCAGCTATACCCGGCCTTAAGTCAGTTCATCAAGGACGAGGGTTTTCCCAAGGGCAGTTTTAATTTGCGTCGTTTCCGTGTCAAGGATGAATCGTTTACCGAATTTTTTAAACAGCCTCAGAAGCAGAAAACCCGGGTTATAGATAACTTGCTGCGTACTTACCCCGATCGCACATTTGTGCTGGTGGGTGATAGCACGGAGAGTGATCCGGAGATTTATGCGGAATTTGCCAAGTCACATCCGCGGCAAGTTCGGCATATTCTTATTCGTGATGTCAAAGATAACCCCATGGACAGAGACCGAATTCGCCGAGTTTTCTCGGATATTGACTCCATGAAATGGACTATTTTTGTGGACGCAGGTGAGTTGATTCCTCGAGAAGCGATGTAATTGGGCAGGAAGTCCATTCAAGGCAGCGGTGCGTATGAGAAACAAAAGCAAGCAAGAGCACCGCTGCTATAATTTATAAGGAGCAAAAAAACAAACACGCGAAGGTTTTCGGAGTGGTATGGCGCTGTGGCAGCGGTTTTTTAATAACGGAATTCCATTATACCTGGCTCGCCACTATTGGTGGGCGTATTTGTGGCGGCCCGGATTGTGGTTATTTGATCATCATTTTCTTATCAATGCGATTCTATTCGGCCAGTATAAAGTACTGAAACAGCACTTTCTTGCAGATATATTTTCCCATGTGCACAACTCTCAAAATGAGGCGCACTTGTTGTTAGCCAACGTCTATGGCAGTTTGGTGCCGGATTTGGCGGCTAAGTTGGCGCCGGTACCCTTGACCCTGGTGGATGTGGCTTGGCAGCAATTGCGCATGGCGCGGCAGAAAACACCACCGGGCTCGATTCAGTTGGTGCAAATGAACGGGGAACAACTGGGTTTTGACGTTTCGGCCTTTAAGACGGTGATGTTGTTTTTTCTGTTACATGAGTTGCCGTTACCGGCAAGGCAGCGGGTGTTGAGTGAAGTCATGCGTGTGACGGTTAAAGGGGGGCATATTCATATAGCCGAATACTCGGCCTTGGCGCGCTCCCACTGGTTCCATTCGATTTGGCCCATGCGCTGGCTGTTACAAACACTGGAACCGTTTTTGGAGTCTTTTTGGACAGAGAGCCTCTCAGACTTGCTGCAACAATGTGCGCAAGCCCATGGGAAGCAGTTGACGTTAATAAATAGTCATCGTTCCTTTTTCGGTTTTTATCGTGTCCTTGCTTATGAAGTTCGCTAGACGTTATGCTCAAATTGTGTAAAAACCTTTGGCTTGAGATATGATGCAGGGCATGAGTTTAGCAAAGAATCCAATAGGCCAGGACATTTGGTATGTATATATGGTTCGTTGTGCAGATGGTAGCTTGTATACCGGAATTGCCAAGGACACCCAGCGACGAATCCAGGAACACAACCAGGACGCCCAATTGGGCGCACGTTATACCCGAGCGAGACGCCCGGTGAAATTAGTATATGAAGAACGATATGAAAATCGCTCGCAAGCGACCAAACGTGAAGCTCAGATTAAGCGACTGAAAAAGCATGAAAAGGAAAATCTGCTCAGAGCCGATGGTTCGAGCCCAAGTTCCTCCAGCTAATTATTGTATGGTGACTTCCTGTACCAGTACCCATGGCGCCGTCACGACAGCCCAAAACCATGGCCGAGTCTGTTCCCAGTGCAGTGCATCGGCATCAGTAGTGTGTGCGACCACACCACATTGTAACCATGAATTAATCGTTTCCTTGTCGTCACTGACCATTTTGGCGGCGACTTCCACTAAATCCATTTCGGAAGCTACCTTGATTACCACGCCCCGGGCATAGTGTCGCTGCAATTCCTGCCAGGAAATTTTGCCTGTTTCCTGATTCAGTTGTTGCACGAGTTCCGGTTGTGTCAATGGGTCTTCATCTGCCATTGCCTGTTCCTGTGTCTTACAAATACCATCTTACAAAAATTATAGTATACGTGCTGTAGGGGCGGTCTCAAAGGGGCTATATGGGATCAAAAAACCTCAAGAGATTAGGGTTTTTACACTTGGATCAAGGTGTTGCTTCAGCTTGTAGGGCAAAGCCTGCCTTTTCCCAGGCGTGTGTGCCGCCGTCCAGACTGATCAGATTGCGGTATCCCAGGTTGTGAAGGCTGCGAGCAGCCCAATTAGCCATGGGCCCGGATTCGCAATACAAATAAATGGGCGTCGTTTTGTCGGCAGGATATAGATGGGCATTTTCATCGATTCGGTAAAAGGCTATATGGTGGTCGGTGCCCGGAATATGCTTTTGTTTTGGGACGTGTACATCCAGCAGGAGGACATTATCCTGAATCAGTATTTGTTGCAATTCCCCGGGTGAGACCATTTTTAAGTAATCCGGCCGAACAAACCCGCAGCCACTCGACAGCAATAGTTGCAAAAGTAGCAGCAGGAGAATGGAGAGCTTGATGCACGGTAGACGGCTCAAGTGTTTATGCACGGTATCAATCTCGCAAAATAATAGCGATACTAAATCATAGCTGCGATCCCGTACAGGTTTAGCGGCGACGGAGTGCTTGGGCTCAGACGGTTTTTCATCGTCGTGTCGTTTTTGGATGATGAACTTTGGCGATAACGGCTGTCTATTTTGTAAGCTATTTCAGTGTGGGCGGTTGAATTTGTGTCAGACGCTTCTGACCATACATTGAGGGAGCAATAACTGATCGAAACAGGAGGGGTGAAGAGAAAGTGCGTATGAAAACTTTGTTTAACACACTAGTAAGTACACAAGTAAAAACGTTGGGGGTATTATTGCTGGCGAGCAGCATTGCCCACGCGGATGGTTTAAGTAAAAAAGAATATGCAGAGAAATATTCTTTATACGGGATGAAATCTTCTTACGGCCCGGCTGTAGAGGCTTGTCTGCGAAGCTGGGGAAAGTCGCACCCTTTTAAGGATCAACAAAAAATCAAATTCCGCCTGATGCAAGGTCAGGTCAAGGTGTTTGGTGTGGGCAACAATATTGTGGACGACACGCCCACACAATATCCGCAACTTATTGTGGTACGTCCTGGGGTAAATGTCATGGGCAATATGAACTATGAGTTGTTAAATCCCAATGGATGGTACTGTCTCAAAGCCAAAGTGAATGTTATGGGTAAGTCGGTGATCAATCTTGCCTGTAACGCCCAGATCGCCAGCACCAGTGGGACCACCATAGTGATGGGCGCAGGGGAAGGGCAAAGCGGCACCACGGTAATGGGAAAAACGGTGGTGAATCGAATTTGTGATGAAGGGGAAGAATTATAAGGGTAAGGCACCGCCTGATGTTTCAAGACAAACCCGGTAAAAGCGAATCCAACACGCTTTTACCGGGTTTGTTTGTTGGGAACGCAGCTTCTTACTTAATGTTGACCTTGGTCCATTTACCCTTTATTTTTTCTACGGTAAGGGAGGCGTGGCCAACCATGTGAACGTTTACAACGATCTCCCGGTAGGTTACGCCCTGGTATTTCCATTCCCGAGCCGCTCTAACCACGCAATCCAAACGTACTTCACCACATTGGTGTTCTGCGTCAATGGCACTTTTTTGCGCTTTTAACACCGCTTTTTGAATCGCTTTGAGCTGGTTCGAACTGAGTTTTAAGTCTCCCAATACAGCGGGATCGCTTAAGTTGATGGAGTTTGCTTGAGCCTGTGATACCAGCAAACTAAATAGAACAATTGAATAACCACCTAATTTTATTATGGATTTTAACATCATTCACCTCTTTGAACTTTCTATTCCTTGAGTTACTGTTTATTTTTCTAAGTGTGGGAAGGCACATGTTTAACATGCCATCTTAAGCGAGTCAAATGGCGGGGTGTTTTCCCGGGAAATTTGATTGGTTTGGGATTGGTGAATTAATTTTGGGTGTGTTTACAAATATTTTTCAATGCGATCCTGGACAATATTAGAAGAAGCTTATATACTAATTTGATTTGTCGCTTATAGAGAAAATGTATGTTTTTTAGTGTTAAAGAAATTGATGCCCCCCAGTTGGTCCAATGGCTGGAACAAGAAGATGTACAAGTGTTGGACGTGCGTGAAATGAGAGAGATTTCTCAGGGCACCATAGAGAATGCCCTGTTCATGCCTCTCGCCACCGTCCCAATGCGTTTGCAGGAGATCAATAAGGAAGGCACGGTCGTTGTCATTTGTCGCAGCGGTGCTCGTTCGGCACAGGCCTGTATGTTTCTCCAGCAAAACGGTTTTGACAATGTGCATAATCTGCGTGGCGGTGTCATCTCCTGGTCTCAGTATTCCTATCCCATGGTGCGACCGGCAGTTGCCTAATGGCGTTGCCTGATTTAGTGCGGCAGTCGCTATCGTGATCGTAGTTGTCCCGCTACCACGCATTTGAGTACGCCGTAATCGTGTTCGCCATTAAAGGCGTGGAACAGGGATTTAAGACTGTCGTCGGCTGCCAGTTGGAGTGATTCTGCCGTAAGCAGGATTTCGGTGACCGTATCTTCATCCAGTTGCAATACGTCATCTAATTGCAGCATACCCGCTTCTATGGCTTCAGCAAAGTGTCCCAGTATCGTCGCCGGTTTTAGATCCCGGTGCTGGGCTATGGCGTCCACATCCATATCGCGACTGTACAAATACAGGGTTTCATTAATGGTATTGCTGAAATTGTTTTTTAGTACATTCGGCAGGGGGTGAGTGGCCACCTGTTGCAATACTGCCTCACCGTAACGATCCAGTTTTTGTTGGCCAATGCCGTTGATGCGGCTCAGTTCCGTAAGATTGGCCGGTCGCAGGGCCGCCACGTCTATCAAGGTTTGGTCGTGAAAAATAATGTACGCGGGTACGTTTTGTTCTGCGGCCAGTTGTTGGCGCAGGGTTTTTAGTGCGGCCAGCAATTCTTCATCCCAAGTGTTGATATTTTGTTGTTTGGGTTTCTCCGGTGCATGGATTTTTTCACTGGTTTTTCGGAACTGAATCCGGGTTTCGCCGCGGAGCAAGGGTCTGCATTTTTCATTGAGTAGGAGCGAGCCGTGGCCTTCCAAGTCGGTGCTGATATAGGATTGTGCTGCCAATTGGCGTAGCACAGAACGCCATTCTGCTCCGCTCAACTCGGTACCGATTCCAAAGGTGCTGATGCGGTCATGGCCATTGCGTTGAATGCGCTCGTTGTTGTTTCCTAAAAGTACATCAATGATATAGCCAACACCGAAGCGTTGCCCTGTTCTGACAATACAAGAAAGAATTTTTTGTGCCACCACGGTTCCGTCCCATTGTTCCGGCGGAGACACGCAATTGTCACAGTTGCCGCAGCGCTGTTCCAGGGATTCACCGAAATATTTGAGTAAGGCTTGACGGCGGCACGAGCTCATTTCGCACAGTCCGAGCATGGCTTCCAATTTTTGCAGGCTCACGCGTTTGTAGCGTTCATCTGCATCGGCCTGTTCTACCCAGTGACGTAGGGTCATGACATCCTGCAAACCAAAACTCATCCAGGCATTTGCCGGTTTTTGGTCTCGGCCCGCACGGCCGGTTTCCTGGTAGTAGGCCTCAATACTTTTGGGAAGATTCAGGTGTGCTACAAAGCGGACATCAGGTTTATCAATCCCCATACCAAAGGCGATGGTGGCGACAATGATGAGGCCGTTCTCTCGCAGGAAACGCTCTTGGTTTTGTTGACGCACAGCGTCCGGCAGTCCGGCGTGATAGGCAAGCGCGGTTCGTCCTTTTTTATTGAACCACTCGGCCACGCTTTCCACCTTTCTCCGTGACAGACAATAGACAATACCTGCATCGTTTGGGTGTTCCCGGTTAATAAAGCGCCACAGCTGCTCTCGGGCGTTGTTACCATCGTTGATGCGGTAGTGAATATTGGGTCTATCGAAACTGTTTATAAAAATGCGGGCATTGCTTAAATTCAATTGCGCGACAATTTCCCGGCGAGTGCGCTCATCAGCCGTTGCCGTCAAGGCAATGCGCGGTGTATGGGGGAAGCGTTGATGTAATACGGATAGTTGCTGGTATTCCTTGCGAAAGTCATGTCCCCATTGCGATACGCAGTGGGCTTCATCGATGGCGAACAAGGCAATGTGGGTTTGCTCCAATTGCTGTAATAGGCGTTCGGTCAATAAGCGTTCCGGTGCAATATACAGTAAATCCAATTCCTGGCGTAGCAGTTGGGTTTCAATTTGTCTTTGCGTCGCACCATCCTGGCTGGAATTGAGATAAGCGGCACGGATTCCCAATTGACGTAGCGCATCCACTTGGTCTTGCATTAAGGCAATGAGGGGGGAAATTACCACTCCGGTGCCTTGCCGCACCAGGGAAGGGATTTGGTAGCACAGGGATTTACCGCCGCCTGTGGGCAGCAGGGCCAATGCATCCTCTCCCTTTAGGAGGGTGCTGATAATGTCTTCCTGTTTTAAGCGAAATTCCGAGTAACCGTATTTGAGCCGCAAAATTTCTCGGGCCTGGTTTATTTTTTCAGAAACATCTATATTATCAGTAGGTTGCGCAGTGGTTTCACACGGTGGTTTGGTGGGGCCGGTCGTTTGCATGTGTATCAAATCGTGGTGTGGTGTGCGGTTATAATTTGGCAGCTACAGTGATTCAAAACCCAACGGCTGTCAAGCGCACCGGGGCGGTCAAGTACGTCCAATGGGAAGCAGCATGTGCAGGCGCATGGGGAGCGTCTATACTGCTTTGCGGGTAGAAATGATAAACTTCGCCCTCATTAAACAATGCATGGATAAGGAAACAGAAAACATGAGCGATTCCGAGAAGTCTGCGCCCAGTAATTTTGTACGTCAAATCATAGATAAGGATTTGGCAGTGGGCAAAAACGAAGGCCGGGTGGCCACCCGTTTCCCGCCGGAGCCCAATGGCTATTTGCATATCGGACACGCTAAATCCATCGTTTTGAACTTCGGTATTGCCCAGGATTATAAAGGTAGCTGCAACCTGCGTTTTGATGATACCAATCCCCACAAGGAGAATGCTGAATTCGTTGAAGCCATTCAGAACGATGTACGCTGGTTGGGATATGATTGGGGCGATCGCATGTATTTTGCCTCGAATTATTTCGAGCAATTATACGATTATGCTGTGCAGCTGATTCAGAAGGGTAAGGCTTATGTAGATGACCTTAGTGCCGAGGAAATTCGTGATTTTCGCGGTACCTTGACCGAGGCGGGTAAAAACAGCCCCCATCGTAATCGTTCGGTGGATGAGAACCTGGATTTATTTGCGCGTATGCGCGCCGGTGAGTTTGGTGACGGTGAAAAAGTGCTTCGGGCAAAAATTGACATGGCGTCACCCAATATCAATCTGCGTGATCCCACGTTATACCGGATTCGACATGGCGTAGTCCACCATCAAACCGGCGCCAATTGGTGTATCTATCCCATGTATGATTTTACTCATTGTGTATCCGATGCGCTCGAATCCATTACGCATTCTATTTGTACCTTGGAGTTTGAAGACCACCGGCCTTTGTACGACTGGTTTTTGGATGAGTTGCAAACCCCGTGTCACCCGCAGCAAATCGAGTTTTCCCGTTTGAATTTGGAATACACGGTAGTGAGCAAACGCAAGCTTACCGAATTGGTTGAGGGCGGTTATGTGGAAGGCTGGGATGATCCGCGTATGCCTACATTGGCCGGTATTCGTCGTCGCGGCTATACCGCTGCGTCGATTCGTGAGTTTTGCCACCGTATTGGCGTGACCAAAGCGGATAATCTGGTGGAAATGAGTGTGCTGGAAGACTGCATTCGTAACGATTTAAATATTAGTGCACCCCGGCGCATGGCTGTGTTGCGACCTTTGAAAGTCATTCTCACGAATTATCCGGACGAAAAACAGGAGCAGCTCAGTTCACATAATCATCCCCAGGACGAAACTATGGGTACACGCATGTTGAGTTTTTCCCGGGAACTGTATATAGATCGAGACGATTTTAGTGAAAATCCACCGAAAAAATACAAGCGTCTCATTCCCGGTGGGGAAGTGCGATTGCGTAATGCCTACGTTATACGTTGTGATGAAGTCATTAAAGATGCCCACGGGAACATTATCGAATTGCATTGCAGTCACGATGAAAATACCTTGGGGAAAAATCCTGAGGGGCGCAAAGTCAAAGGTGTGATTCATTGGGTGGACGCACGCACTGCGGTACAGGCCGAGGTGCGTTTATACGATCGTTTGTTTGACCACCCTACGCCCGATGCCACTAAGGATGGTAAAGATTTTAAAGAACATCTCAACGTTAACTCATTGCTGACTTTGACAGAGTGTTATCTGGAAGCGACATTGGCAAACAGTGAACCCGGTCAGCAGGTGCAATTTGAGCGAGAAGGTTATTTTTGTCTCGATCCTATGCAATTGCCCGGTAACAAGCCTATTTTCAATCGTGTGGTTACCCTGCGGGATACCTGGGCGAAGCTGGAAAAGTCATAAGTAGGGTAGATGAGGGTTTTAGGCGTGTTTTACTGCAAGTTGATCCTCTGGGTGGAATAAAGCATACAACGTGGGTACCAGCAACAGGCTTACCAACATGGAAAAACTTAAGCCAAACACTATACAAACCGCCAAAGGTTGAAGCATTTCTGCACCTTCCCCTAAGCCTAAGGCCAGGGGAAGCATGCCTACCACCGTGGTTAGTGTCGTCATCAGAATGGGGCGTAAACGCAGGGCGGCGGCTTCTATAATGGCTTCGTGTTTATTGCTGCTGTTTTGGCGCACGATTTCTATGTATTCCACTAAGACAATGGCGTTGTTCACCACAATACCGGCCAACATTATCATGCCCAGCCAGACGGGCATGGATAAGGACGCTCCGGTTAGCATCAATCCCACCGCCACACCAATGTAAGCAAAGGGTACGCTGATAATGATGACGATGGGGTTGCGCAGAGATTCGTATTGCACTGCCATTACCACAAAAACCAAAAAGAGAGCCAGACTCAATAAAATATACGTGAGTTGTTTGCCTTCTTGCAGTGCCTGTTTGGCACCGCCTTCATAGAGGGTATATCCCTGAGGTAGCTCGAAGCTGTTTAGGATGGCCTCGATTTTTTCCAGGACACCGCCCAGTGTGGCGTCATCGGCGATGGAGCCACTGATTTCTACAATTCTAAGCTGGTTGTCTCGCTTTATACTGGCCGGCGACTTTACCAGTTTTACCTCAGCGACATTGCCCAGGTAAATTGCCGGTTGACCTGCAACTGCAGGGCTTAGCATGATGGACTCCAGATCCTGTGGGTTTGCCATATCCCGCCGAGGTAGACGCAAAATCACATTGTAAGAACGATCACCCTCTACATATTCCGTGACCTTGATGCCTTCCAGGGCAATTTGCAGGGCCTGGCTGATGTCTTGTACATTCAATCCCAAAATATTGGCTCGTTCACGGTCCGGTTCTATGGATATTTCCAGTTGTTCCTCTTCGGAGCTGTATGACAAATTTTGCATACCCGCTATTGGCTTTAATTGTCCAACCAAATTTGCAGCGATTTCCTCCAGTACCTCCAGTTCCGGTCCTTGAATTCTGAGGCTGATGTCATCGTCACCTCGGCCGGTGCGAATACCGCGGACTCCACGTTGGGTCATACGTACCTTAATTCCAGCAAGTTGTAAGGCAGAGATTTGCTTTTGCATATGTTTAATCCACTCGCCACTGCTTTTGTCCCGTTCTGCTAAAGGTACCAACTGGGCAATGATAGTGGTTTGGCTGGGGGTTTCGCGTTGTGTGCGCCCAAAAATGGCACCCCCGGCCAGTGTGAAAACAGTCTGAGTTTCTTTTTGCTCTAGTAGCAGTTTTTCAATTTTCGAAGCACTATTGTCCATTTCATCCAGGGAAATACCTGGATCGGCCTGGATACGTAAGGTAATGCGGCCGTCATCCATTTTAGGGAGAAACACCTGTTTATTACTAAAAAATACCGGGGCTGCGAAAATGATGGCGCTTGTAAATATCACCGGGGCGAGCCAGGGCAGTTCTAAGGATCGTCGCACCAGTTTTGTATAATGCGATTGCATCCACATTACTGCGGTGTCCACTTGCGTGCGAAACCGGCTCTTTGCGTCCACGGGAACCCTTGCCGCCAGTGTTGGTACGAGCGTCAGTGCAATGACCATGGAAGCTGCAATAGCAGCAGAAATGGTGAAAATCAGTTCTCGGAACAACAAACCGGTAAGCCCGCCTATGAAAAGAAATGGTAATACGGCGGCCAAGTTAGTGCTGGTAGAAGCTACAATGGCGCTGTTCACTTCCGCTGCGGCTCGGGTTCCCGCAACGGTGGCGGTTTCACCTTGGCATTGATGCCGATATATGTTTTCCAGCATTACGATAGTGTTGTCCACCAACATGCCAACGCCCAAGGCCAGACCACCTAAAGTCATAATATTCAAGGTCAGTCCGCCCGCACCCATAATGATAAAGGTTACCATGATGGCGATAGGGATGGCGCTGCCAATAATCAGCGTACGGCGCAGGTTACCCAAGAAAAAATAGACCACCGTCATGGCTAACAAAGCACCGCTCACGGCCGCGAGACTGGAATTACTGAGAGCTTGACGCACATAAATCGATTGATCCGCCACAGAGGTGATGGTGATATCCTCAGGAAATAATTGTTGCTGTTGTAGCCAAGCCAATCGCCGGCTCACTACATCAACCACCGCTATGGTATTGGCGTTGGGTTGTTTTTGTATAGACAGTTTTACACCGGGAATGGTGTTGGAGCGCACGCGTAGGCGTTCATCTCCGTGCGTGTCTTTTACTTGCGCCACTTCTCCCAGGTAAATGGTTTTACCGCCGGCCGTTCTCAAGGGTAATTTCTGAATGTGCTCTACCTTGTTAAACCGACCGCTGATTCGGCCGCTGAGCTCCTGATGTTGCATTAACAAACGGCCAGTGGGGTCCTCACGGTTTCCCCGCTCTAAGGCATCGATCAGTTCCTTCATGCTCAGGCCAACTCCGGCCAATCGTTGTTGATCCGGCAATATATGAATTTCCCGAATCAAGCCGCCACCCACTTCGGCAGCGGCCACCCCTGGTAAGTTGAGGAACCATTTTCGCAAAACATCATCCACCCAGCTGCGCAATTCCACCGGGTTGCGTAGATTGGAACTGATCACAAATTCTTGCACCGGAATTTGTGACGGATCCAGCTTATAAATCATGGGGGGATTGATGGTGTCGGGGAGAAATCGTTTGGCACGATCCAGTCGCGTACTGGCATCGCGCAAGGCAATGTCGATATCTTTACCGTAAGAGAAGGATAGGTCAACGGTGGTGAGACCAAGGGTCGTGTTGGACTGTACCGAGATAGCATCTTCGGTAATGGCCAGCTGTTCCTCCAGTTGGCGCGTGACTCTGTCTTCCATGACAGTGGCTGATACCCCCGGATCCAGGATCCTAACCCGAATTTCCGGATAGATCAGATGAGGTAATAAATCAATGGCCAGTTTACCCAAGGAAAACAAACCCAGAACAATGATCGCAAGTGCTATCATAGTGACCCCAACGGGATGGGCAACCGACCATTGCGCTAAGCCCCCGCCATGCTTGGGGTTCATGTTTTTTGGATTCGATGTAGGCTGGGTCATGGTTGAGTTGACGAAGTTTGGCTTGTCTTGGAAGGACTTTCCCGGTTGACCGGTTTCACGCTTTTATTGGGTGTTAAGCCTAGAAAACCTTTGGTAACCACGGTTTCTCCGGGGCGTAGACCGCGTACGATTTCTATATGCTCATCCAGGCGCTGTCCACTGATTACGGAGGTGCGAATGGCATGGTTTTCTTCGTTCAATTTAAACACATACTCACCTTCCGCATCACTGCGCAAGGCTTGAAACGGAATCAGAATACGGGGACTGATTTGGGTATGTAGCATGACCCGGCACAATTGTCCGGGGCGAGCTTGTTCAGGTACGGATTTTAACTGTACTTCTATCGTGCCTTGATGTGTTACTGGATCCAGTTTGGGGTGAATTCGCGTGATCTCTCCCGGGAAGATTTCCGTCCCCAGAGCGTCTATGGAAACGCCGGTTTGGTCTTGAAGTTTTAAATGTACCAGCACCAGTTCAGAAACATTGACCGTGGTAATTAAAGAAGCCGGATCTGCAATAGTTAGCAAGTGACTGTATTTGGTGGCTACATTCCCAGCTTCATTGTTCCGTTCGGTGATCACGCCGGAGATGGGGGCTTGAATGGTGGCGTACTTTTTCCGGGTTAGCAGTACGAGTTCGTCAGCCAAAGCGACTTGGTGTTCGGTTTCAGCACGCGCCAGTTCTTCATCGGAAACCAATTTACGCTTATATAAACCTTGAACTCTTTGCAGGTCTTTTTCCGCTTTTATGCGAGTGGCCTTGGTCCGGTTAAGTTGGGCGCTCAGCAATTTGTCATCCAGGCGTGCCACCAACTCACCCTTTTTAACCGTATCGCCTTCATAAAATGGCAAGTGGGTGATTTGTCCTTCTTCCTGAGTAAATACCTTAACCTCTTTGAGGGATCGCAAGGTGCCGGTACGCACGCGGGTGATGCCCAGGCTTTTTTCCTCCACCTTGACGGTTTCCACCAGGTGAGGTTTGTCTTTCTTTGTCTTATTGTCGTCATCGCTGTTGGAACAGGCGGTGAGTATGAAAAAGCACAAGATGAAATATGTCGGCACGCGGGACATATGGGTAAAGGAGCCTTTTGTTGTTTAGGAATAGGATGATCTTAACCCTTTTCAAATACGCTAGGTAGAAAATATTTTGTTACCGAATATGGATTCTTAACAGTATCTTAAGGCTCCGGTTTGGGTCTGCCGCTCAACCCGGAGCGGCCGATATAAAGGGTAACAGGTACCGACAATCGTGCCCCCCTTACAGTCGTACCTGTTATGTCGCACACCGTTCTCTTGCTGCCCGCAAGAGAACGGTTATTTCTTTTCTCACAAACGACCTCGAAACCCGCCCTAACATATTGATAATGTGGATTATTGTAAAATTGCCATATGATTCATACGGACTAACGATAACATCGACAAATTGATTTGTGTCAATGTGGCCAGTGACCGTCTCTACTTAACTTAAAGTGTGATTAGGTTTCCGTAATAGGCAATCCGGGGGGAATGTACTATGGGTACCCTAGCCGACATTTTGTACACAACGGTGGATGGCAGTTTTGCCATTGATAGTCGCCAGAGAATTATTTATTGGGACCAGGGCTGTGAGGAACTATTGGGTTACTCCGAGCACTGGGCGCTGGGGCGTCCCTGTTGTAGCGTCTTACAGGGGTGTCATCCGGTTTCCGGCCGCCGCTGGTGCCGGCAACAATGCGATGTATCCAAACTTCCGGTTTCCGAAGCGCCAAAATCCTTTCTGGTTAGAGTTAAGGACAGTACCGGGCAAGGCGTTAATCTGTCGGTGGACATAATTCTGCTACCTTCCAGTTGCAAGAAAAACTGGCACATCATGCATTTGCTGCATCGCAGCAGTCATACCGATGTGTTAGGTCTTATGGATCACAGTCAGCGTAAGCCTAAGGAAAGCAAACAAGTGATTCCCGATAGAGTAAATCAAACGCGCTTGACCCCCAGAGAAACACAAGTACTGTCATTGATGGCGGAAGGTGTGGCCAGCCGGACCATTTCCGACAGACTACACATCAGTCAAACTACAGTCAGAAATCACATTCAACATATCCAGAAAAAACTGGCTGTCCATAGTAAAACCGAGGCGGTGGCCTATGCATACCGCCACAAATTCTTATAAGGATCCAGACATGAAAAAGAAAATCGCAGTCGTAGTATCCGGTCGTCAGGACGAAGCTTTGCGCATGTCCATAGGATTGACTCTGGCAGACGATACAGTGGATGTGTTTTTCGTGGACAGAAAACTACAAAAAACCAAAGACAACCAGCTTAATATAGAAACCGGGAAGGAATTGGGGATACATATGTACTCCAATTGCGAGAGCAACGACGATGTTGAGTTGTTATCTTTAGGGGAGCTGGCCGATAAACTGACGACTTACGATCACGTATTGCCTTACTAATACTCCAGTTATTAAAGGTCGAGATGGAAAACAGTGGTGGCGGCGCTGCAAAAGAGGCTTGTGTGTGGGGTTTGTCGGGTGTTTGTCAGAGTGTTTGTTGCGGTGTTAAATGGATCTACAGGTGAGTTTGGGAAAATGATGCAAATACATCATACCCAAAAACCGGAGTAAAGTTTATTTATAAATGGAAGGGTGAGAAGTTAAACGCTGACGAAACAGGGTGGATAAACATGAAACTAGGAATATTGGTTACCAGCGACAAATATTTTCGCCATGTTGCCGAGTTGGTTCAGTCAGCATCGCGGCAGGGGCATGAAGTGACCGTATTTTGTATGGATGTGGGGACGCGGTTTCTGGAGCAAGTGGCCTTTAGGGATTTGTGCAAATTAGCCGGTGTAAGTTTAAGTCTTTGCAGGCATAGCGCGGAAGAACAAGGCGTTGATGTGAGTGAATTGTCCAAGGATATCGTGTGTGGTAGCCAGTTCAACAATGCCATGATGAACCACGAATCGGATCATGTACTGGTGTTTTGACAATGTTTATCGGACGGTGAATATGAAAATACTACACATATTTAACAGTGAGCCTGGTGCAGATGTTCTCGATTTGGTGGATATGCAGGCCAAAAATGATCAGGTGAATGTAATTAAACTGTATAACGGCGATGATGTGGATTATGACGGAATTATTGCACAAATAGCGGTGACGGATAAAGTCGTTTCCTGGAATAACATTAGTGATTGATTTGGTGGTATTGGTTCAGGTTGAACAGTAGGGGTAAAAGGGATAGACGAACAAAGGATCAGGGTCGCAGGTCGTGGATGATGAATAGGCTGATGGCATTGGAGGATGCATGGCCGGTAAAACCGACAAGGTTGTGTGCAGTCCGCAGCGGTTTGAGTATGGCCTGCGCGATTGCATTGTCGGTGCCGAATCCATTCTGAATCTTGATACCCGTCGCTTACAAATATTGTTGTTGTATTTAATTACAGCGCTGGTATTTCTGCTGCAGTACGTATTTAGGATATGGGACGATAATCGTTTATTAAGCTGGCGCTGGACCATTAGTGCGGACTTGTTATTACCCATTCTTGGTTTTTCATCGGTATTGGTGCTGCTGGGAAACCGTCTGATTCAATATGTTGGAACTGTTTCAGCAAAACTGGGCCTCATCCTGGGTTCGGGTTTCGGTTTGACCGTTGTATTGTGGTCTTCCCCGCAAGTCATCATAGACAGTGCCCGCTACCTCACTTATGCCAACGCCGTGGCTACGCACGGCGTGTTCCATTTTTTGCAACAATGGGGTTCGGATATTGCGGTTTGGACAGACCTGCCGATGGTGCCGTTGCTCTATGGTGTATTGTTTACTCTGTTTGGTGAAAGTGTTTTAGTTGTTCAGGTTTTTTGCAGTGTGTTGTTTTCGACAACCCTGTATTTAACGTATTCGATCGGGAAATCTCTTTGGGATGAACGAACCGGTTTGGTAGCAGCCGGTCTATTGTTGGCATTTCCGTTTTTACTGGTGCAGGTTTCGCAAGTATTAGTGGATGTGGTTGCCATGTTCTTCTTTGTGTTGGCTATACGCGCTGTGATTGCGGCGGTGCAGCGCCAAAGCTGGGTTGCAATCAGTACAGCCGTGGCTTTGTGCTTGCCGGCTCTTTTGAGTAAATACAATACCTGGGTACTGGTGGGTTGGATTTGCATTGCTCCTTTTCTCTACAATCGGTCCGGGCATATCCGTTTGAGAGCCGGAATAAAAACCGGTTTTTTATTGTTGAGCGGAGTGTTGACACTGTTGGGATCGGTGATGGCCTGGAAATTTACGGTGTTTCAACAACAGTGGCAGTTGCTGCAAGGGTTTCAATTGCCCGGTCTAAGCTGGTGGGGTGAAAGTCACGTTTCCACTTTTTTTTATCAAATCCATCCTTATGTGAGTCTGGCCGCATTGGGTGCAGTAGTGGTGGCGATCCGTCGAATGGATTGGCACGTCATGTTGGCGGTAGTGTTGTTTGCCGGCTTGATTATTCTGGGGGTCGCCAGAGCGCGTTATTTTTTGGTGTTTTATCCGATACTGGCGCTCCTGGCTTCCAGGGGTTTGCTGCAATTGTTTAGTTCGTTCATGGTTCGTCAAATCAGTTTGAACGCAATCGCCATGTCCGTTGTGTTGCTGGTAGTGGCATACAGTGGTTCTTTGCAAAGTATGAGCATGGTTAATCTCAAAAACGCGGGGGCGTACCTAAATAAATTACCGGAAAGTAATGTGGTTGTGGTCGTTACACCTGTGCGGCGAACGGCCATAAATCCAAATATTGCCCTTCCGTTTTTAGATGCGTATACCCAAAAAACGATTTATCTAGACCCCGAATATACTCCAGGCCCAGTGCTCGCAACAATTCCTATCAATTCCCCGGTGCGATTCACGTGGGAGTTTCATAACGGTTGGCGCTATAAAGTATGGGACGATGCGTCTGGGGTAGGTGGACAATGTGCCGACCTGGCAGCATTGGTGATTATTTCGGATGGTAGGAGCAGGCTTGATAAGCCTGCATGGGCGGCGTCTTATCGATTAAGTAAAGCGTTTGTTGTGACGGACAGGGTATTCCGATATCAGGTTCTGACACATGTTTATCGAAGTGAAGATTGTGCGGAAACAGTAAAGTTATAAACCAAAACTAAACCGAAACCAAAACAGTGACGCGAGAAAGGTGAATCTTATGGTTACGCAGAAGCTGGAAAAAAATGTGATGTGGGCGTACATCATTGTGGGAGTGCTGGCATTGGTGAGTATTGGGACCTATGCCTACAATGAATACTACATATATCTGTCCGTTTACCTGTGGTTCGGATTCGTTTACGGCATGTGTTTGCAATACGGTCGCTTTTGTTTTTCATCGGCATTTCGAGACTTGTTTGCGGTTGGGGTGCCGCGAATGGCCGTTGGTATCATGATCGCAACCGTCCTGTTTGCTCTGGTCAGCGCTTTTGTGAGCGCTACCGGATTAAGTACTTTTCACGCGGCTCCCACCAGTGTGCACGCCACCATTGCCGGATTTATTTTTGGTATCGGCATGGTGTTTGCCGGCGGCTGTGCCTCGGGTTCGCTGTATAAAACCGGAGAAGGAAACGGCGTGGCACTCATAGTGATTCTTTCTATTAGCGTCACCCAGGCCATATTTGCCGATGTGGGCGGTTGGTTTAATAAACTGGTACCGGACTCCTGGCATCAGTCCGCCATGTCGAAAGGGCTACCGGCATCCATTAACGCCGGAGACGGTTGGGTGGATCAATACCTCGCAGGCTATGTTTGGGACCAGCCGGTGCTGACATATGCCACAATGATGGGACAAAGCAACGATTCCGTAACCGGTGCCTTCGTGGGTAATGTGCTAATTGGAGTGATCATTCCCGCCACTATTTTGCTGATGTTCGTATACGCCGGTTGGTCCCGTCGGGGCTATATGAAAAAGCAACTAAAAATTAAATCCAAGACGACGTTCAAAGATGAAATCGCCGGCTATTGGACCATGATAATGGCGTCGAAAAGAACGGCTATTGCCGGGCTGATTTTGGGTATCTTCTGCGGCTTGCAAATGTTGGTGACACAGGGGTTGCGGGTAAAGTTCGGCGTACAAAATGCCGGGACGCTGTTGGATCGTATGGGCTTTGATTTTGGTTTGTCAGTCAATGGGACTGTATTTGATCCCGGTTATTGGTATGTCACCACTCAGGAAGCCCAATGGGTGGGGTGGGTGTTTAACAAAATGGGCGCAGAGAACATGGATAACATTTATTTTGGTTTCGTCAACGGTATACCCAACCCGGCCATCAATCCGGCGGACTGGATGTCCTTGGCGCTGATTGGAGGCGCTGCGGTGATGGCTTTGTTACACAATGAGTTCAAGTTCAAAAAACCCACCTGGGAGTTGGCTATCTGGGCCATGATTGGTGGCGCCCTAATGGGTATCGGTTCACGTCTGGGGCTGGGTTGCAATGTAGGCGCCTTTTTCGTCCGGGTTTCACAGGGTGATGTGTCCGGTTGGCTCTTTGGTGTTGGGATGATCGGTGGTGCCTATATTGGTGTGAAGTTCTTTAACTGGTGGACACAGCGCAAACTGGATAAGGAATTTGCAGCTTGTGGTGTGTAAACCCCTGGCAGGAGGTGAAACATGAAATTTGAAAAACAGACAGAAGGTGGATATGTGTTGGATGTGAAAGGTTATGTTTGCCCACATCCGCAGATTTACACAAAAAAAGCGCTTTCCAAGATCGCCTCAGGTGAATTCATCGATGTGATTTTTGATAACCCATCGTCCGGAGAGTCCATCGCATCCATGTGTGAGGTGGAGGGTGATGAGATTGTGGATAAAAAGAAAGACGACGGTAACTTCGTCTGGCGCATAGAGAAAGCGTGAAGCCATTGTCTTTGAGGAAACGACTGGGGAATATCACATGAAAAAAGAACTGTGGGTGGTGATTACTGTGGTAGGTGTATTTATGGGACTGATGATCGGTTACAGCGTCCCGCCGATGTTAGAGGTAGGCTTGATTGGCGAAAAGAAAACTGTAGGTATCAGTACGGAAATAAATGACGATTTGGAAGATCATTATAAAAATCTTCAAATCGATAACTAAACTGAAGCTGCTTTGTCGGAGAAAACAGCGATGGTGAATACAAAACTTTGGTTGGCTATTGTGGTAGTGTCCGGCTTGATTGCCTATACACTCGGGTTCATGATGTCGAAACACACAGGCGTGGAGCCGGGTTTTTTTGAAATTGCTGAAAGCGGTGGTTATGGTGTCAGTGCCGATAGCAATGCTGCAGCGGGTGCGGGTGTGTCCGAAGACATGCAGCAGTACTACCAGCAATTACAAGAATAAGACCAGGGTAAGAATGATGTCGGTAAATGTGAAGCCAGTGTAGATCCAACTACCGTATTACAACAGGAGGCCAAAATTGTACCTGCACAATGAATGTTGGGGCCAATACTCTAGGTTATCCAAACGGCGTTCCACAACGGTAACGGTTCTTGGTGCTGGTTTGATGAATTGGATTCATGGTTCCTACGCTTAACGTTGTTATAATGACTGAGCGCTTTTGTTTACTCTATGATGCTGTAAACTTCGAGGCTCCGAACTTGTTGTTAGATTATAAATCTGTACCCAATAGTGAGGGTCAAAATGAAATGTGCACTGATCATTCCGGCATGGCAGCCTGAGGATTTGTTCCCTAAGAAAACCGCCAATGCTCAACTTAATTATTGGCAACCTCTGGGTACTTTGTACGTGGCAGCCGCGCTATTGCAGCAAGGACATGAGGTGGAGTTTTATAATGGGGCTTTTCTGTCTCATCCTCAGATTCTGGATAAGGTGCGCCGATTTCAACCTCAATGGGTGGGTGTGTACGCTACTTGTTTTTCATGGGAGGGAGCGGTAGAAACGGCGCGGGATGTGAAAGGGGTCATCCCGCGCTGTTTTACTTGTGCCGGTGGGCCTTATCCCACCAGTATGCCGGAGCTGTGTCTACAGGAGCTGAGCGTGGACGCGGTGATTCGCGGTGAAGCCGAAAAAGCGGTAGTAGAGCTTGCGGATGCCGTTTTGGGTAGACGCCGCATGGACTCGGTGCTGGGTTTGAGTTTTCGCTGCGACGATGACGTGATTCATAACCCGGACCGACTGCCGCAAGAGGACTTGGATCAATTGGCCATGCCGGCGCGGCAATTACTGCAAGATGAGATGCGCTACTTACCGCCCCCGGCCGGTTATCAACGGGCTCCGGTGGCGGTGGTGATGACATCGCGCGGATGCAATCGGCGCTGCATTTTTTGTTATCAAATGGACAAGAATCGCCGCAGCGGCGTCCGTGGGGTGCGTTATCGCAGCCTGGACAACGTCATGGCAGAAATTCAATGGTGTCTGGATAGCGGTTACCGTGAAATCAAATTTATCGATGATTCCTTGGCATCCGACTATGATCGGTTACTGGAATTGACCCGGCGTATTCGTCAGGCTGGGTTGGACTTTACCTGGTTTGCTTCCGTTTGTGCCAATCAGGTGGATCGTAAGCTGCTACAGGCGATGAAGGACAGCGGCTGCTGGGCTGTTCTGATAGGGGCGGAGAGCGGTGTACAGAAAGATCTGAATACCCTGCGCAAGGGAATTAAGGTCGAACATATCGAAACAGCAGTGCGTGACGCAAAAGCGGTAGGGTTGCGCGTCACTACGCCGTTTTTGTTTGGTATCCCCGGCCAAACCTACCAAGATGCGTTGCAGTCCATCGATTTTGCGGTGCGTTTGGATCCGGATTACGCTAACTTTCATGCACTCACCGCGTTTCCCGGAACTTATCTCTATGAGCACTTGCCCAAATACGGTCGGGTGGCTGATCGCTTACGGCAATATACCTATCAAGGCGCTGCGTTTATACCCTACACACTGACCCAGCAACAAATTCAAGGTTTGCGGCAACGGGCCTTGCGACGCTTCTACAGTCGACCCGGATTTTTGTTAAGAAAATTAATGGCACTGCGTAGCTTGCAGGATATCGTTGTGGGGATTCGTGGGCTGGTCAGTTTGTTCTGGTTGTATTTGGAGAAGGATTTGTTTACCCGTCACCAAACCCATGTTGCGGCCGGGGAACGTCTTCCCGCCCGGGAAACAAAGGGTTCTGCGCGTGAAATAAGCGGACATATTCTTTAAACCAAGCCGGGTAGCGAGCGGGGTTGGCCAGAATATTGGTCATCATGTGGCATTCATGACTACAGAAACAGTGGTTCTGTTTTACCCAGGCTTGGGCAGCTTTAGCTGCGTGGTCGCGTAAAAGTTGATCCATGCGGTAGTGGTAAGTTTTGATGTTGCCCATGCTGCGGCTCTGGAGTTCGCACGGATAGACTTCTCCGGATTCACTTAGCACTAGATTAACCGAGCCGGCATAGCAGGGTGTTACCCGGTCTTGTTTGCGCATGGTGCGGTCGATGAGTCGTCGTTGGAGTACGTCTTGAGCGATCTTGAGTTTTCCGGCTGTGAAGGAATAGTGCGGTGATTGCTGTCTTTGGATAAACTGAGCCAGTCGCTGGGTGGCCCGACGGTATTTTTCCATGTCAACATGTTTATAGTTTTTCTGCCGTAAATCGCCGCGGACCAGAGACAGAGTATGGGTCTTTACAGCGGATAACTTGCTGACAAAGTCGATAATGGCATCTATCCGGTCCTGGTTTTGCGCACAAAACACCGTATTGACACCAATTTGCAGATTGGAATGTTTATGGCAAAGGGTGCTGAGTTTTGCATAGGTTTCCAGGGTTTTCTCAAAACTGCGCGGTGTTGCTCTTAAGCGGTCGTGTTCCTCATAGAGGTCGTCTATAGACAGTTTGACTATAATATTGCTATTCACGCAAGAGCCGGCGATGTCACGCACCATTCGAAAAACCCGATCCGGGTTTTGTCCGTTAGTGGGAAACAACATATAGACCGGGTGGTTGTGGCGGTAAAATGTTTTGCTGATTTCCACCAGATCTCGGCGTAAGAAGATTTCGCCGCCTGAAAAAGCCAGCCATAGAAGATTTTTCATCGATGCCGAAATTTGTTCAATCTCCGGGAGCTGTAATTCGTCTTTGGTTTCTCCGGTAGGAGCATCGTTACTTTGTAAATAAAAGCAATATGGACAATGGGCATTGCAACGTCGCGTGAGGAAGAAGGTCAGCTGCACCGGGCGTTTTAGCCATAAGGCCGGTAAATGGGTAATGGGGCTATACATTGGGCAGCCTTGAACCGGGAGACAGCCCTGAGCGAGAGGACAGCCCTGAGCGAGAGGACAGCCTTGAACCGGGAGACAGCCCTGAGCGAGAAGACAGCCCTGAGCGAGAAGCCATCTCTGAACGGGGCATTGTTTGGTACTGGAAATATTGTAATAGAAAAGCAGCAATACCCGCGCAGGCTCCGGTCGCCACCGCCAGTGGATACACAAAAAAGTAATACAGGCATGAAAAAAACGTAAAGTTCAGGCCGTGTACCCGGTTTATGGTGCCTATAAACTTCCAATTAACTTGCATATTGACAGTCAGCAGGCCGAGCAATGCCATCACTGCCGCGACCCTACCGGGTACCAGGAGGCTCATGGCGACAATGATAGGTAATACGGTTGTTGTGATTTTAAGTTCCAGGGAAGCAGTTCCAGAGCTTTCAAATACGTCATTTCGATTCAGACTGTATTGTGTCCACACCATGGACTTACGTATTGCGTTGCGTAAAGACCTTACCAGGTTAAAACCAAAATAATGCTGTACCCGAATATGTGGCGACATCCTCAGTTGAATGCCGTGTTGGCGCATGCGATGGCTGTATTCCACGTCTTCCAGAATCGGAAGTTTGTCATTATTGAATCCTGGATGTTGCACAAACAATTCGCGTTGCATTGCCATTGCGTGGGTGGCAATGTAGTCGGGAGCATGGTCGGGTAAATGATTTCTGGTTTCAAAGAAATTTACAAAAATCGCCTGAAAATCGCTGAAAAAACCACCGTCCAGTGCTTTTGGCAGGTATGTGCCGCCGACAATGGTATTTATCGGTTCCTGTTGCAAACTGCTGCGTACATGATGCAGCGTTTCCGGTAATACCATGCAGTCGGCGTCTATAAAAAACAACAGTTGACCACGGGCGTGTTGTACGCCCAGATTTCTGGCGGCCGCAGCCCCTTGGCGACGTCTGTGGCGTAAATAGCGACAGGGGAACCGGTTTGCCACTTCCCCGGTGGCATCGGTGGAACCGTCATCAATGACAATGACTTCACAGTTTGGATCATAGGATGTTCGCAGAGATTGAAGGCAAAGTCCGATTGTTTTTTCACCGTTAAACACGGGGATAATAATGGACAGCAATGCTTCGGATTCAATATTCATATAAGTGTCTGTTTTAGTGTAGGTGTGCCGTTTATCTGCTCTATTTGTTCACTATAGCCGTTGTGGCTTTCTCACCAAATGATGCATTTGAATCATTTCATATCCGGGGGTATTGGCAATACTTAGGCGTAAGGGGAGAAATTCCATACATAATCAGGTGGAGGTGTAACTATGAACGCTGCAAAACGTTGGGCTGCATGCCTAGTCGGTGTGTGGGGTGTCTTGTTTCTGGGTGTGGTGAACGCAGCGCAATGGGCAAATCCCACTTTGTTAGTCACGGCAGACGAACTGAAGAAGCACAGCAATGACCGAAATTGGGTGATTGTGGATTGCAGGGACTTAAAGGATTATATCAAAGGGCATATACCCGGAGCGATTAGTTTAGGCAACCGTTGCAAGAATGCATTACGGGATACTACGGCCAGAGTTTTTCGGGATTCAAGCAAATACGAACGCCTGTTCAGTAAAGTCGGCATTAACAATGACGACCACATTGTCTTTTACTATGACGGTATGGGAACCTTGACCGATGCTTCGGTGGGGTTTTGGGTTGCCGAATATGTAGGCCATAAGAATGTGCATGTTTTGAATGGTGGTTTGGCTGCTTGGCGTGATGCCGGACAGCGGTTGGACAGCAAGCCGGTTATTCGCAAGCCCAGTAATTACAAGGTCAACGTAGTAGCCGGGCGTTACGGTTCAACGGATGAGGTGTTGGGAATCGCTAAGGGTGCTGCCAAAAATTCCCAATTGATAGATTCACGTACTAAAAAGGAATTTCAAGGGTCAGATATTCGCGCCATACGAGGTGGGCATGTTCCGAATGTGACGGCCAATATTTCTCATGTCGACACATTGGCTCAGAAAAAGAATCCAAAAACCGGCAAACTGGAACCTGTTGCCTATCTTGATCCGGACGCTGCGACAAAGGCATTTGGTTCTTTGGATCGAAACAAACGAACTCTGGCGTATTGTCAAACAGGTACACGTTCAACCTTAACTTATTTACAATTGCGTCTACTGGGCTTTAAAGATCCGGCTAATTGGGATGAGTCCTGGAGAGTCTATGGTTCCCAATTGGAGTTCCCTGTGGCTGGGGAGCAGTGGTTCAATTTTGCCGGCTTGAACAAAAAACTGAAAAATCTTGAGAAGAAAATAGCAGCACTGGAAAAAGAAAAAGCAAATAAGTAAATAATACGGTCTCCAAAAATGACTTTTGCGCAGGCTTGGTAAACCAAGCCTGCGTTTTTTTTCTAAATCTTTTTTATAAAATATCAATAAGTTATTACATTCTTTGTGATTTTCCTATCAAAAATAATTTAACGCTTTAACCCCTTTTCCGCAGCCTTGCGTTTATAAAGCCTAAGTCTCCACTCACAGAACGAATATGAGCCCGCAGGAGGATGTGTGATGACATGGCTTAGCTTACCGCGAGATCCACGCTGGTACCAGATTTCGGTGTTAGCCGCACTCATTGGCTACGGATTGATTTATTTACAGTTTGAAATTTACTGGATTACGGCTGTACTAATTCTTCTGGCTGCGCAAATCAGTCAATACGCTTGTACCAGGATATGGAATTTGCCGATCTTTGATCCCCGCAGTGCCCTTATATCCAGTCTTTCCTTATGTTTGCTGCTACGTACTGAAGATTGGAGGTTGGCAATATTAGCCGCCATGTTGGCGGTCGTCAGCAAATTTGTGATTCACCTGGATCGTAAGCACGTATTCAACCCGACCAATTTTGCATTGGCAGCTTGTTTGTTGCTCAGTGATTCTGTCTGGGTGTCATCGGGTCAGTGGGGTTCGACACCCTTGCTGGCCTTTTTAATGGCCTGTTTAGGTGGCGTGGTGCTTTATCGTACCGAGCGCAGTGATATCACATTCGCATTTCTAGCTGCTTATTCCTTGCTTTTGCTGCTGCGAGCCTGGTGGTTGGGAGATCCCTGGTCCATTCCTTTACACTATTTGCAAAACGGTGCGTTACTTATTTTTGCGTTTTTTATGATATCTGACCCCAGAACCATCCCCGATTCGCGTCTAGGTCGTATCGGGTTTGCCATCTGGGTGGCGATTCTGGCGGTCTATCTACAATTTCAGTTGCATCAACCCAATGCCTTGATTTGGGCTTTGGTGTGCAGTTCTCCGTTGGTTCCATTAATTGACAAAATCTCCAGTGCTCATCGGTATCACTGGCCTATAGAGAGGAATGTGTTATGAAAAAAACCTTAACAGTGATTTGCGGCAGTATCTTGCTGTGTTCAGCCGCCAACGTCAGGGCTTTTTGCGGATTCTACGTGGCTAAAGCCGATACCCAATTGTTTAATCAGGCGTCAAAGGTGGTTTTGGTACGCGACGAGAATCGTACCGTGATTACCATGTCCAACGATTTTAAGGGGGACGTCAAGGAGTTTGCAATTGTGGTCCCGGTACCCACTGTATTACAGGAAAAGCAGATCAACGTGGGGGAACAAGCCAATATTGATCATCTGGATGCCTATACCGCCCCCCGTCTGGTGGAGTATTTTGATGCAGACCCCTGTGCCCCGCGCTTGCGTGAGGATATGCCCATGGCGGCAATGTCTATGGATCGGTCGGTCGTGGCGGAACAAGAGTTCAAGGCGAAAAAATTAGGTGTCAAAATTGAAGCCAGCTATACCATTGGTGAATACGATATTCTGATTTTGTCTGCCAAAGAAAGTCACGGTTTGGCCACGTGGCTTAAAGAAAATCAGTACCAAATCCCCGCCGGTGCGGAAAAAGTGCTGGACAGCTATTTAAAACAGGATATGAAGTTCTTTGTGGCCAAAGTCAATCTGGAAAAGCATTCCAAATTGGGTTTTAATTATTTACGCCCTTTGCAGATGGCCTTTAATTCAGAAAAATTCATGTTACCCATTCGTCTCGGAACTTTAAATGCCAATGGGGCTCAGGATTTGTTCGTGTTTGCTTTGACTCGCAAGGGCAGGGTGGAAACCACTAACTATCGCACCGTCGGTTTGCCTACCGATACGGAAGTCCCGGTATTCGTGAAAGCCGGGTTTGCTGATTTTTATAAGGATATGTTCAGTCACCAAGTGGAAAAGGAAAAACAACGCGTCGTTTTTTTGGAATATGCCTGGGATATGAACTGGTGCGATCCCTGTGCCGCCGACCCTCTGAGCCAAAAACAACTGCGCCAACTCGGCGCGTTTTGGATTGATGCCGAGGATGAGGGGCGTCGTCGCTACAAACCTATGGCCAGAAACGTCTATGTTACCCGATTGCATTTGCGTTATACCGCAGATACCTTTCCCGATGATTTGAAGTTTCAAGTGACCAACAATCGAAAAAACTATCAGGGTCGCTACATCATCCGTCACCCCTGGAAAGGAGACGCGCAACGCTGTGAAGCCGCTAAAGGTTATTTGGAGCGTTTACGAACCCAGCAGGAACAACGTTCCCAAAATCTGGCAATGTTGACCGGATGGTCTGTGGAGGATATTCGCAGCAAAATTCTATGGCCCGTATTGCCGAGCTCGACACCGCCAAGTGAGGGTAGTTGGTGGGAGCGATTGTGGAAGTGAGATGGTGTAATTGACTTTTTGTAGTTGTGAGCGTGGCATTGCGGCCACGCTCCAGCCACAAGAACATTTGCTTGCAGACTCCCCAGACAACGACGCCCCATACTTGGACTCGAGGAATCGTTGAAACAGGTTCTCATTTACTGTACCGGTGTCCGGGTCCAATAGAGCGGGCGGTTGTGGAGAGGAAGCCTGAAAAACATATTTATATATTGTGAAATAGATCCGCTGCTATATATTCAAGAAGTATAACTATTCGTTGCCGTTTCAAACATTCGTCTCGAATAAGATCTCAATTTCTAATTCGGTCTGCGGTACAGCGGTAGTTCTTGACCGTGCGGTGTTTATCTTTAGAATGAACGGCTGGCCATTAGTGCCCTTGAGAATATTTGATAGCAGGATCACGATACCTAGGGTTAACCCCGGCTTTACTGAATTGGACTATCTATTGGGTGTTATCGGAATCAGAAGAACCACCGAAGCACACCGCCATTCGGGTTGTCGCCTTGTACTTTATTCAAGGCATATCTGTCGTCAAATACACATGTAATCACACGCGTACAAAGAGTCAGGCATGATGAACAAAAAGAAGCAGAGCTTTATCGTATTATCAGTTATGGGATTGCTACTAAGCGGACACGCGCATTCAGATGTTGTTGATGGGCCGGGCGGGACTATAGACATTACCATGGGTATTGCTACCAGTAGCACATCACCGGAGGCGGCTTTACATACAGCTCTAGTGCAAATGTGCAACCCGCTGGACGGAACCTTGCCTCCGGGAAGTTTGCGGAATATCTGTGAAGCAATTTTAGCAAATACCAACCAAGCCGGGGATGCTTATCGTCAGATATCTGCTCGCTCCATATCCGCAATATCATCATTATTGTCACAGGGCACACTGCTAATGTCTATGGAAGACATTAGCTCCCGCTTGGCGGCATTGCGACGGGCGGCGCGCAACCAACAAAGCATGTCGGCATTGGATCCATGGAGAGGCAGGCAGGTTCCTGAATTGGCGAGTTTGTTGAATGCCTATGGTGGGGGAGCCGGAGATAACAACAGTATTAATCAGAGTTATTTTGTTAGTGTATCCCATATTAATTCAGAGCAGGATGAAACCAACGCAGTGGCTGGATTTGAAAGTAATATTTACGCCGCCACGATAGGAATGGATTACCGCCTCAGCCGGCAGTTGTTTGCCGGTTTCGCATCGAGGTTGCTAAGTGGTGATACTGAACTTAGTTACAACGGCGGTAGCCTCTCCAGTCGCGATACTAATTTGACTTATTATGCCAGTTACTTTCCTACCCAGAATCTCTATTTCGACGGCACATTGCAGGTCAGTCGTGGTTTTTATGACTTAAGCCGAAAAATTGACTTTACGGTAGGTGCTGTGACGGTGAGAGAAACCACCGAAGGACGTACCCGAGGGAGTCAGCTTGGATTGACTTTGGGTGCCGGATACGAATATTACATCCGTCCTATGGAATTGACCGCACAGGTGAGCGCCAAATATCGTTATAACAGGGCTGCCTTGGAGGCGTATCGTGAAAGTGGCGGTGGTGCAGTGAACCTGGATGTGGATGGACAGACGATCAATACGCAAGTGGCCTCACTGGGTGTGACACTGAACAAAGCATTTTCTTATTCCGGCGGTGTTATCTTGCCGCAGTTGGATTTAGTGTGGAAACATGACTTTGCAACATCAGGGCAGGATGTTAGTGCCAGCTTTGTTTCTGATCCTAATGGTACCAAGTTTATTTACCGTACCGATGAAAAGGATTCCGATTTTTTTGAATTGTCTCTGGGGTTATCCAGTATCCGGGTGGGGGGCATGACCACCTTTTTTCAATATACCTCTTTGCTTGGTTATGACAATTACGAACAAAGCCTGTTTTCATTAGGCGTTAGAGCGGAATTCTAAGGAGCGGGCGATGAGACTCAAAAGAACATTTGTTTACAAAAACGAAGTACAGGAAAAAGTTATGAAAGGCGTTACACAAAATCAAACGATAGCCTATGCCCGGAAATTCGCGGGCAAGCTCCTATATAGGAATGTCTTATTGCTCATGGTTCTAATACTCAGTGCGTGCGGTGGTGAGTCTAAGCAGGATTATCGGCAAGCTACTGTATCTTTCTCCTTAGGCTACGGAGCATTGGCTCACGATACGCTGAACAGCATCATTGTGACAGTGCGGGATACGGATGGAACTTACCTCACCAGTGGCGATATTCTACCGTCGCGGAGTCTGACTCTCAGTGTGCCTGCGAATGTGGCAATGAATGTGGAGGCGGTAGGCTACCAGGGAAGTCTGGCGCTATACAGCGGAAGCACCGGCGTTCCTGCCTTGTGGCCGGGTCAAAACTACCCCGCGGCATTGAGCATGAGTTTAATCCCGGGCGGCGCTAAACCGGATCCGGTGGTTACACCCGGTAACGGCGCGACCGGTATACCTGTGATATCCGACTTTATGGTGGATGCCACTGCGCTTGGTACTGAAATACAACAAATAGACAGTGCATCCTTGACGTTGACCCCGAATTCGGAAGCGCCCGTAATTAGCACTGTGTTCAATCAACCGGAAGCGGGTTTTTCCCTGTTGTTCACGCTTCCCAGTGGAACCAGTTTGCAGGCGAATACTCGTTATTTTGCCCAATACCAACTCACTTATACTCATACCGACGGGAGCAGTCAGAGTCAGCAGTTTAGCTGGGCGTTTGTGACGGGAGACTCGGTGAACTTGGATGCAATTACGGATACTACTTTACGTAGCTGTGTTGAGGCCAATTTGGCAGCAGGAGCCACGGTTTTCGATTTGTTAAATCTGAACTGTCGCAATCGGTACATATCAAGTATGGATGGCTTGGAACAGTTTACCAATCTTCAGCGCTTGGATATGTCAAATGCAAACCTGAATGATCTGACGCCTATTCGAAATCTTACCAACTTAACTGCTTTGTATTTGTCAGAATGCGGTGAATGCGGAAACAATAGGTTTTCGGATTTGACGCCACTTTCTGAATTGGTAAATTTAACAGAGTTGGATCTTAGTATGACGAGAGTACAGGATTTGACAGGGTTGGAAAATCTAGCCAGCTTAGACAGACTGTGGTTGTCCGGGAACAGTGTGAGTGACATCTCACCGCTCAGAAATCTTACCTCCTTAACTGAGTTGTATTTGGAAAGTAACCAAATTGTGGATATAAGCTGGCTTCAGGATTTGACCAATCTCCAAATATTGGAATTGCAGTTCAATCAAGTCGTGAATATCGCCTCGTTACAGGGAATGTCCAGTCTTCAAACACTGGGATTGAGGGCCAATCAAGTTGTGGATATTTCAGCGATATCTTCGCTGCCAAATCTGGTTTTCTTGGATTTGTACTCAAATAGAATCAGGCAAGTGTCTCTCTCCGGGATGGCTGGTCTTGAGATTCTGGACTTGGGTTTTAATCGAATACAAACATTGTCGCTCACGGGTGATATGCCGGCATTGACACATTTATGGGCTCAAAATAACTATATAACTTCGATCTCCTTTACCGGCAGCTTTCCGTTATTGGGTATAATCGACTTGTATGCGAACAACATCAAGGATGTGTCTGCGTTTTCCAGTCTTGCTGCGCTATCGACCTTGGGTTTGTCCAATAATATTGTGGAAAATGTTGCTTCGTTGGCGGGACTTTCGTCTTTGCGTTATCTTGATCTTTCAAACAATAATGTAATGTCGGGCGTTGACCAATTTAACAGCGAGACTACGCCAAATATTTTGAGTATATCATTGAATGGCAATTCCGCTTTGTCTTGTGCCACATTAGCCGGTCTGGATTCAAGCCTGGATCAGGGTAACGGTTCTGTTAACGGTGTTGTGAGATGGAATTATTGTTTTGGAGAACCTTTGGTTGCTAATCTGGTATTTCCTAACACCGCGAGCGGTACGGCTTTAAGAACTTGCGTCAACAACCTGGATGTTCTCAACGTTACCGACGTGACCCAGTTAGCGTGTAGCGGGGTGACTGATTTGACCGGGATTGAACAGCTACCGTTTTTAACCAATTTGAGTCTTTCCAATAACGCCATTGTTGACTTTGCCCCACTATCCCGGTTAACCAATCTGCAACAACTTAATTTGGATTCTACGGGGCTTACTAGAACGAGCTATTTGGGAACTTTAAAAAATCTGAACCGGTTAAGTATTGGGGATAATCCTTTTGGTGTTTTGGCGAGTACTTCCATAGATATTGAGAATCTGGTGTCCCTGACGCATCTTAGCGTTTGGGGTAATCAACTGACCGCGACCAGCGGAATTGGTCTTCTGGATACCTTGGTGAATGCTCAGGTTATCGACTTGGCATGCATGGGTACGAGTGATGAATTGACAGCGCTGGATAATGCCTTGGATGCGGGTAATGGCGCTTATTCTGGAATTGTTCTTTGGGGTTGTACCTGATTTTAGTCCATAGATCTCCCGGCAGTAGTGGCTGCCGGGGGATATCCCTATCGCGCTGTCATGCGGTTCTTGAGGAATGAGGTTTTAGAGATAACAAAAGCCTTATATATTATGCAATGTTATAACAAGCGTGGTGGGAAGATTTTACGAACTTAAATGTAAAGTCACGCAATGTGAATTTACACCCTCCACTGCAGCCATGATTCCCTTGACCGGTCTCGGTTTATCTTTAGAATACTTAGGTGCCCATGAGAAAAGTAGGTAGTGCTGCGACTGCTTCCCTAACACGGCGCCTTTCGGCGACAAAACGATAAAACACTCAAGAGTTTTTCATAATGAACCAAAAGAATCTGTTTCTTACCTACGTGTCCATTGTAAGCTTTTTCCTATGGGGGCCCGTCCATTCTGCCGTCAGCGATGGGCCGGGTGGGAGCATTGATGTTGTGGTTGACGTTGGTGCCAACAGCAATACACCGGAAGCGGCATTCGGTGCCGCGTTCCAATATATCTTGTGTCCCGGAGGGCAGTTTGCCCAATTATGCGGTGATATATTCAGCGTCGATCCTACACAAACGGCGGATGTTTACCGCCAGTTATCGGCACGATCGGTAACCGCAATGACCAGTTTGCTTTCACAAGGCTCCCTGGTTATGGCCATGGAAGACTTCAGCGCTCGCTTGGCGGCACTGCGACGTGCAGCGCGCAAACACAGCACAGCTTCATTGGATCAACGGGGGCCACAGAGACGAGCCTTGTTTGCTTTGCTGGACAAAGGGAGGGGTGGTGCAGCCGGGGATGATGCTCCAAGGCCCAGTGTATTTGTCAGCGACGCGCTGATACGTTCCAATCAGGATGAGACCGCCACCCTGGCCGGATTTGATAGTGATCTTTATGGTGTCACCATTGGTATGGACTATCGGCTGGATGCGCAAACGATTGCCGGGTTTGCCACTCGCCTGTTGGGAGGAGAAACTCAGCTTGACTACAATGACGGTGGTTTGGTCAGCCGAGATGTCAATCTAACCTATTACGGCAGCTATTTCCCCGGTCAGGATTTTTACCTGGAAGGCAGCATCCAAGCCGGACGCGGTATGTATGAACTGGTCCGGAGAATCAATTTCAATCTTCCCAATGTCAGTGCTCATGAATCGGCCAGGGGTAATACCCGAGGTAGTCAAATAGGGTTTGCTTTAGGCGCGGGTTACGAGCATTACCTGAGTGCCATTGAAACGACTGCGCTGGTGACGGCTAAATACCGTTACAACAACGCGTCCTTAGATTCCTATACCGAAACGGGAAGCAGCTACAGTCTCAATGTGAGCAGCCAGGATATTCGCAGTCAAACCTTATCGCTGGGCGGGCAACTGAGCAGCGCATTTTCCTACGCCGGAGGTGTGATCCTGCCGCAGTTGAATCTGGTCTGGAAACACGAATTCGACACAACAGGGCAGGACATCGGCGCCGGTTTTGTGGCTGATCCAAATGGCACCACGTTTGTGTTTCGCAGCGACGAGCGTGACTCGGATTACTTGGAGCTTTCTTTGGGCGTCTCCCACTTGCAGGTGAGTGGTATGACCGCCTTCCTGCAATACACTCGCTTGCAAGGCTATAGTAACTACACTCAAAGCATGTGGTCTTTGGGCCTGCGCGCGGAATTCTGAGGAGCAGGCCATGAAAACAACGGTAAAACGCACCGGTCAGGAACACAGAATGAACAGCAAAGAACCCGGAACTTTACTACAGCGTAGTATTGTCGCATTTGTCATATTGTTGCTGAGCGCCTGTGGCAATGAATCTCAGCAAGCCGAAGATAAAAATGCCTATCTGTCTTTTTCCATCGGGGTGCGGGCTCAGGCGCTCGACACACTGAGCAGTTTGATTATTAGTGTGATAAACAGGGATACCGGAGCCACTATTGCCAGTGGCAATATTCTGCCCAGCGGTAATTTGACATTAACAGTTCCGCCTCGAGTGGATATGGTGATGGATGCTCGGGGGTTTGAGGGGGGTGTCATGACGTACCGAATTCAGAACCCAGCTCCGGAAATAACGGCATTACTGCCGGGCGAGGTGCGCACAGGCATCAGCTTCAGGCTGGACCCGTATACCCCGCCGGGTACTCCAGGTACACCGGTGGTAACGCCCCCAGACCAGGCAACGGACGTTTCCGTTTTGGCGGATATTACCGTCGATGCCTCGGTATTGGCCCTAATCAACACCCTTGATAGCGTTTCCTTAGTTTTAACACCTGACGGCGCGTCTCCCATATCGATGGTCTATGTCCCGCCGGAATCCGGATTCTTGTTGTCGTTCGCTTTGCCTAATGACGCTATATTGCAGACCAATACGCAGTACTCCGCTCGATTAGCATTAAGTTATACCAACAACTACGGAGAAACTGCTGATATAAACCTCGTGTGGTCTTTTGCCACCGGTCAGTTGGTGGATTATAACGGCATTAGCGATGCGCAATTGCGAGCTTGTGTAGAAGCCAACTTATCAACAGAGTCAACGGTTTTTGATCTGGTGAATTTGGATTGCAGCGGTCAAACAATCTCCAGCCTGACTGGCTTGGAGCAGTTTAGCAATCTTCAGTTTTTGAATATGGCGGATGCAAATCTCACCGATTTGAGCCCGATTCGGAATCTAACCGGGCTGACAACTCTAGAGTTATACAATTGTGGGGAGTGTAATGGCGGCAATCAATTCTCCGATTTGACACCCTTGGCTCAATTAACCAACTTAACCTACTTAGATCTTACGCAAGTCGGGGCTCAGGATTTATCCGGCTTAGAGAATTTAGTCGGTCTAAACGCATTAGGCTTGTCTGGAAACAATATTATGGATCTCACTCCGCTCGCCAATCTTATGGCGCTGGAGTATTTGTATTTGAATTCCAATCAAATCAGCGATATTTCCCCGCTCAGCAATCTTGTTTCTTTATTGGAATTGTATGTGTCAGGGAACCAAGTTATTGATGTGACTACTCTGGGCTCTCTGCTTGCATTGACGAGCTTGTCTTTGGCTTCGAACCAAATTAGCGATATTTCTGCTCTCGGTAATCTTACTTCGTTGACATGGCTGTCTATGGGGTCAAACCGAATTGTGGATATTAGTTCTTTGGCCGGCTTAACAAACTTGCAGTTGTTAGGGTTAACATCGAATCGTGTGGTAGACATTTCAGCTATCAATAGTATGCCGGCCTTGCTTACCTTAAACGCGTCATATAACTCCGTTGAGTCGGTGGCATTAAGCGGACATGCCAATTTGCAGAACCTGTATTTGGACAGGAACCGCATTAAAACCATCAATATATCCGGTGACATGCCTGCGTTACAGAGTTTTTATGCCTATTACAACTATATAACGGACGTTGTCATTACCGGTGCTCTTCCCTCATTGACAAACGCAAGCTTTGGTGGGAATAACATCAGTGATGTAGCGGCCTTTGGCGGATTGACCGGGCTGACGACGCTTGGGTTGGCCAACAATATAATAGAGGATGTGACGCCGCTGGCAAATCTGACCTCCCTTAACAGCTTGATATTGAGTAACAATAATATTCATACCGGTGTTTCGAATTTAGCCGGTTTACCGGCGGCAGCCTTTATCTATTTGGAGGGGAATTCCCCCTTAGCATGCGACACATTAACAGCGATGGACGCTGCGCGAGATTCAGGGGATGGTCCTGCTTTGGGTCGGGTTCGGTGGAATCGCTGTTTTGGTGAAGCACTGGTGGCTAATCTGGTGTTCCCCGACACGGTCAGCGGTGCTGCGTTGAGTACGTGTGTCACTAACCTCAGTGTGGCCAATGTTGCTGATGTGACCTCGCTGACCTGCGCAGGAGTCACCAACTTGTCGGGTATTGAACAGTTGCCATTTTTGACGGTCCTGGACTTATCCGGTAATGCGATAGAAAATTTTTCGCCATTGTCCAGCTTAACGAACTTGGAGGAGCTTAACTTGAACTCCACCGGTTTTAATCATATTGGTGCTATAGGAAATTTGAAAAAAGTTCGAGTGTTGGATCTTGGTTCCAATCCCATATCGTTTGTTGCCAGGACAGCCGGGATTTTTCCGGAAGCGGATTTGGAGAACTTACTGGCTCTTACTAACGTCTATTTGACCGGCAGCCAATTGTTCAATGGCAGTGGAATCCGTCATTTGAATACTTTGGTTAATGCGCAGATAGATTTTTCTTGTATGGATGCCGGTACGGTCACTGATTTAACTCTTTTGGATAATGCTTTGGATGGTGGCGATGGTGGTAGTTCCGGTAACATTGTTTGGGAATGCATGTGATTTTTCTGTAGTGACGTTCCCGGGGTGCCGGGAACCGTCACTGCCTGCATATCGCTACCAGCACAGCGTCAGCGGTAACTCGGGGCGCAAGTCACGAGTGATTTTCTGAGCAAAATCATCAAACCTGATTTCCATGTGATGGGTCTTTCCGCACTCTAAGCTTATACCTTTAGCAGTTTGTAGCTGCTGTAATACAGGTGAAAAAGTCACGGCAGTGCAAGTTGTTGTGATGTGCGAAATAGTGTTGAATTCGTCTCTGGTTTCAAGGTCCTCCCTGGAAAACATTTTTTCCTCCAGGGCGTGGGTTTTATCCGGATCCTTAAACGGCAGGTAGATGCACAAAGGTTCCTGCAAAAGCGGCGAATTCTCACCCACATGAAATGCCATGGGCGGCTTGAAGTAATCCGGCTGATAACTCCACCCTGCAAAGGGTAAGGCTTGGCTATGATTATCGTATTGATTGTCGCAACGCCGTACAACAATACCAAAAGGCGAGGCGAGCGGGTCGCGGCTGCGCTGTACCAGATTTAAGTCGCGACCGGGGCCATTGAGAGCCTCTTGTTCATCGCAGATGTATAGTAATTCCAGTGCGCCCCCGCCGGGAAAAAAGAAACGCCGATTAGCGGTACCCTGGCCAGGGTGTCGGTTTGGACTGCCTTCATGCATTCCAAGATTAATGAGGCGATCAGCAACCTGGGCGCCAGGTTTTACCAGGATGAAAAAATGATCCAGTTCCAGTTTCATCGTTTGTTCCTTGTATCATACAGAGTAAGGCAATATCACTGCACTGGCAATTGCGTAGGGTGAAGCGGGTTTACGCCCACGAGGATGCGAGATGAGTGCGTCTCGAAGTTTAGCGGTTTTTTGAGAATGATCAATATCGTCTCGTCAAGACTTGATTTTGTTCGCGCTCCAAACCGGTGGTTAAAAACCAGCGGGTACCGACGACGTCCCTCGGGTCTTTGTTTGCTGCGCCGAAAAGCGGTCAGACGCCTTGTGAGGCGTCTCCGGTGTCCACTCTGGGGAAAAATCAAGAGAAGTTCCCTGGCGGGAACGGTGCTGCCGGCGGGAGGTTGGCTCAAGACATTTTGTAGGGCCCGTGATGCCGGGAAATAATGTCAAACATATTGATGATGGTGTCCGCGCTATGGATCATACCGTCTTCATCCAGAGCACTCACATTGGTGTTTTGCATTTGTTGGATAAACTTGGTGAATTCACCTTTGACATCGGCCGGTACATAGTTGACATCATCTTCGATATCGAAAGAGCCTGCATGTTCCACGGCAGAGCTAAGTCGTTGCGGTAATTCACCCGGTGCGGCCAGGGCACGCACGGCGTGGTAAAGTTTTTCCCAAATGAAAATTAATGAAAAATCGTCTATGGCCATAGTGGCATCCCTTTGGTTTGTTGGCTCCGGAAATTTTATTGCTTCTACGAATAGAGTGTAAGCGTACAAATTTCGTACCAGATTAGACGCTCTAACTGTTTGATTGCAAAGAGACTGCGGTCGAAATGTGCCCACTCGACTACTTATTCCTATGCGTATTATGCGTGCGTGGTGACAGAAACTGAAAAAGAGCGGGCCTGGAAAGAGGCCTGAAAGAGCCGTAGTTTTGTGCTGACGATCAGCCGAAATCGATGAAAAACAAAAATTGGTCGGAGTGAGAGGATTCGAACCTCCGACCCCCGCCTCCCGAAGACGGTGCTCTACCAGGCTGAGCTACACTCCGATACTGGTGCCGGCAGTCTGTTAATAACTGCGATTCACGGAAAATTCGGCCAAGCTGATCAAGGCCTCTTTATAGGGTGAGGATGGTACACAACTTAGTTGCTCTATGGCAAGGTCCGCTTCTTCTCTGGCTTTCCGAGCCGTGTAACTAATGGCGTCGGTTGCTTGGATGGCTTGCATAACGGCACCAATCTGCTCGCGACCACCTTGTTCTATGGCATTGCGAATGACGGCTTTTTGTTGTTCATTACCCACTTGCATGACTCGGATCAGGGGTAGAGTGGGTTTGCCTTCGGCTAAGTCGTCGCCGATGTTTTTGCCGATTTCCTCAGACGATGCGCTGTAATCCAGCACGTCATCCACCAACTGAAACGCTGTGCCCAGATGCATGCCGTAACGGGCCATGGCAAATTCCTGTTCCGGCGGCGCGTCATTGATGATGGCGCCTAACTGCGCTGCGGCTTCAAACAATTTGGCCGTTTTAAAGTGGATAACATCCATATAACGCTTTTGGGTGGTATCCGGGTCGTTACAATTAAGCAATTGCAGCACTTCACCTTCGGCAATGGTGTTGGTGGCATCCGCCAGTATCTCCATGATGCGCATGCGATTGACTTCCACCATCATCTGAAAGGCACGGGAGTAGAGAAAATCTCCCACCAGTACAGCGGCTTCATTGCCCCAGATTGCGTTTGCCGTGTCTTTGCCGCGACGTTTGTCAGAGGCATCCACTACATCGTCATGCAGCAGGGTGGCTGTGTGGATAAATTCCACAATGGCTGCCAAGGCAAATTGCTGTGTGCCCTTGTAACCGAACGCACGGGTGCTAAGTAGCACCAGGGCCGGGCGTAGACGCTTGCCGCCGCTGTTAATAATATAGTGGCTCAGTTGGTTAATCAGGACGACTTCGGAACGTAAGCGGTTTCGAATGAGTTGATCTACCTGCTGCATGTCTGCTTCGATGAGTGCAAAAATGTCATTAGCACTGACCAAACTTGCATTAGAGCTTTGTGTTGCCGTTTCTACCATAGCGCCATGCTAGAGTTTGCTCCCCCGGACTGTCAAGCATTCTCTAACGCTAAGTGTTTGAATTGTCCGTCACTGCAAGATTTGAGTAAAAAAGAGCAAAATATGGTTTGATCTATTTGACCTTACACACATCTAGGGTTAGAATTCCCGGTCTTTCGCTTTCGGCGGGTCTTTTGCGTGTTCGTCATCTCATGGGTGCGAGATATCAGCGGGATCGGCCTTTACCATAATTTAAATATGGTTTTTATGGAGAACTGGAACAATGTATGCGGTAATTAAAACAGGCGGCAAACAATATAAGGTAGAGCAAGGTCAGACCTTAAAAGTGGAAAAGCTGCCGGTTGAAGCAGGCGCTTCGGTGGATATTGAGCAAGTGCTCATGGTGGCCGACGGCGACAACATTACAGTAGGCGCACCGTATGTAGAAGGCGGTAAAGTAACCGCTACTGTAAAGTCTCATGGCCGGGGTAAAAAAGTTGAAATCGTTAAGTTTCGACGCCGCAAGCACCATCGCAAGCAAATGGGGCATCGTCAGTCCTATACTGAGATCGAAATTAACAGCATTAAGGCTTAAGCGCAGACTCTACAGTTCGCAGCTCACTCAGCTTAAGTTAATAGAAAGAGGATAAGCAGTCATGGCACATAAGAAAGCAGCCGGTAGTACGCGAAACGGTCGCGATTCACAATCCAAGCGCCTGGGCGTCAAGCGTTTCGGTGGTGAACAAGTACTGGCCGGTAATATTATTGTTCGTCAACGCGGTACTAAATTTCACGCCGGTATTAACGTCGGTCGCGGTCGGGACGATACCTTGTTTGCCAAGGTGAGCGGCGCGGTGAAGTTTGAGATTAAAGGCCCCAAAAATCGCCAGTTTGTCAGCATCGATCCGGCTTAAAGGCGGAATCTGACTTATACCCGGTTACGGTCTAAACGCTATATATAAAAGCCCCGTTCTCGGGGCTTTTTAGTATGTGACTGGAAAATGTCTGGAAAATTAGAGCAAAGCCATGAAGTTCGTTGATGAAGCCATCATAAAAGTCGCTGCCGGAGACGGTGGTAGCGGCTGCGTGAGCTTTCGCCGTGAAAAATATATTCCTAAAGGCGGCCCCGATGGCGGTGACGGTGGCGATGGAGGCAGTGTGTATTTGGAGGCCGATACCGGCTTGAATACACTGGCGGATTTTCGCTACCAGCGCAAATTTCGGGCGGAGAGGGGTCAGAACGGAATGGGTAAGAACTGCACCGGAAAAAAGGGTGAAGATCTGGTGGTTCGTGTCCCTGTAGGTACAGTAGTGAAAAACGCCGATACTGATGAGGTGATCGGTGATTTGGTAGCGCCGGGACAGTTGCTTTTGGTGGCTCAGGGCGGTTTTCATGGGTTGGGTAATACTCGTTTTAAGAGCAGTGTTAATCGCGCTCCTCGCCAGAGCACACCGGGTACGCCAGGCGAGGTTTTGCACCTATTGTTGGAGCTAAAAGTTCTCGCTGATGTGGGGTTGTTGGGCTTGCCCAATGCAGGTAAATCAACGCTCATCAGCGCCGTCTCTGCGGCCCGTCCTAAGGTGGCCAACTATCCTTTTACCACCCTGTATCCCAATTTGGGCGTTGTACGTATCGAGGCGGATCGCAGTTTTGTGATCGCTGATATTCCCGGTTTGATTGAAGGCGCCGCGGAAGGTGCCGGGCTGGGAATACAGTTTTTGAAACATTTATCCCGTACTCGTTTGATTCTGCATCTGGTGGATGTATTGCCTTACGAAGGGGCTGCCGATCCGGTGCAGGATGCCAAGGCTATAGTGAAGGAATTGCAACAGTTCAGTGAAGAGCTGGTGCAAAAGCCGCGCTGGCTGGTATTGAATAAAGTGGATTTATTACCGGAAGAGGAACGGGAAAGCCACTGCCAACAGATTGTAGCAAAGTTGGGCTGGCAGGGGCCGGTTTATTCAATCTCGGCCCTGGCAAAACAAGGTACACAGGAATTGATGTTCGATATAATGCAACACATTGAACAACACGCGTCAACGGCGGATACGGAAGAAGAATGAGCTCGCGTCTGGAGTTTAAAAATAAAAAACGCTGGGTAGTCAAAATCGGCAGTTCCTTATTGACGGCCCAGGGCCGCGGCTTGGATCAGCAAGCCATCACCCAATGGGTGGAGCAGGTGGCTCACTTGCACCGGCAGGGTATGGAGGTGATTTTGGTCTCCAGTGGTGCCGTGGCCGAGGGGATGATGCGGCTGGGCTGGAGTGAGCGGCCGCGAGCATTGTTTGAGTTGCAGGCGGCGGCGGCTGTGGGTCAGATGGGGTTGGTGCAGGCGTACGAATCCCGGTTTCAGAAGCACGGTATCCACACGGCTCAGATTCTGCTGACCCATGAAGATCTGTCCGATCGTCAACGTTATCTCAATGCTCGCAGCACTCTGCTGAGTTTGTTGCGCCTAAAAGTGGTTCCGGTGATTAATGAAAACGACACGGTAACCACCGAAGAAATTCAATTTGGTGATAATGACAGCCTGGCGGCCTTGGTCGCTAATCTGGTGGAAGCGGAAGCTCTATTGTTACTGACGGATCAGGACGGATTGTACCGGCAAGACCCCAGAGTCCATCCGGATGCTGAATTGATTGAGCAAGAGCATGCCAGTGAGCCGGCCTTAGATCAAATGGTTTGCGGAGATCCGGGTAAGTTAGGGCGCGGTGGTATGTTTACCAAAGTGCGGGCGGCCCGCCTGGCGGCTCGCTCCGGAGCGACCACGGTTATCGCCAACGGTTCTACAGAGGCCGTGATTCGTAAGGTGCTGGATGGAGAGGCGTTGGGTACGGTGTTGTTGCCGGATAAGGAGCCGCTGGCAGCGCGTAAACAGTGGTTGGCGGGGCATTTGCAATGTCGCGGCCGCTTGGTGCTGGATGCAGGTGCCGTAAAGGTTTTACGCGAATCGGGGCGCAGTCTATTACCGGTGGGTGTGAAAAAGGTTGAAGGGCAGTTCCGGCGCGGTGAGCTGGTGCAATGTCTGGATCAGCAGGGTCGGGAAGTGGCTCGCGGTTTGGTTAATTACGCGGCTGTGGAGGCTGGAAAAATTGTGGGGCAGCCCAGTTCCGCTATTGAATCTATCCTGGGTTATGTGGATGAGCCGGAGTTGATTCATCGGGACAATTTGGTATTGGTTTAAAGGCTGGAGATATTTTTATCCAAAGCTGGCGCGGCTATTGCTAATAGGTTGATTGAGACGAGACGGGACCGGCAGTAAGTAATTGCCAATAAATAAATAGACAACAGTAAAGGCCGGATTGAATCCAATCCGGCCTTTACTGTCTAAGCTTGTGCCGCTAACTCTTATCGATCAGCCTTGTCGGCCCAAAAATAAGAAGTTGTCTTTCCTGGCGGAAGAGAAAACCTACAGCGCTTTGATGCGAGCGTTCAGGCGGCTTTTATGCCGTGCAGCTTTGTTGGCAGCGATCACGCCCTTGCCTGCCATGCTGTCTATGACCGGCACAGCTTGTTTGTACAGCTCGGAAGCTTTGTCTTTTTCACCGGCTTCGATGGCATAGACCACTTTCTTAATGTTGGTGCGCAGCTTGGAACGCAGGCTGGCATTATGCTCGCGATGTTTTTCCGCCTGGCGGGCACGCTTTCTGGCTTGTGCTGAATTTGCCAATGGTTTACTCCAAATTCTTTGGTTGTGTTTTACGGACCGCGTAATATGCTTGTTTTCGCTGCGTTTGTCAATGCTTTTAGGGTCTGGAGCGGTTTCGGAATGTGTCGGGTAACTGGTTGTTTCGCTTTAGGAGGGGTAAACTGCACTGCTCGTGGCTTACTGTCCCCCGCATACGGATGCGGGTAAAATTAACTAATATTATCAATAAGATATAACAATGAGCCGAAAACTGTTTAAATCCACCGCGATCGTCAGTGGGAATACCTTCTTGTCCCGTATCTCCGGCTTGGTACGTGATGTGGTATTTGCCCGTTATTTCGGCGCTGATGGCCTGACCGACGCTTTTTTTATTGCCTTTAAGATTCCGAATTTTTTGCGGCGTTTGTTTGCGGAAGGTGCCTTTTCCCAAGCCTTTGTACCTGTACTGAGCGAGTATAAAACCACAAAGGAGCATGAGGAGGTGCGGGAACTGGCGCGTAATGTCACCGGCACCCTGGGTTTAATCTTATTTGTTATTACCCTTATCGGGGTTATTGCCGCGCCTATACTGGTGATGGTGTTTGCTACCGGCTATATGGACGATGCGCCGCGTCAGGAAATTACCGCTACCATGCTGCGTATCACTTTTCCCTATATTCTGTTTATTTCCCTCACGGCGCTGGCCGGGGGTGTGCTGAACAGTTACGGTAAGTTCGGTATTCCGGCATTTACCCCGGTGTTGCTGAATTTGTGCATGATAGCCGCAGCCATTTGGCTTTCGCCTCATATGGAACAACCCATCGTGGCCCTGGCTTGGGGGGTGTTTGCCGCCGGGGCGTTGCAGTTGGCATTTCAAATCCCATTTATTTGGCAGTTGAAATTACTGGCCTGGCCCAAGTGGGGGTGGCGTGATTCAGGGGTTAAAAAAATCATAGACTTGATGATTCCCGCTTTGTTCGGCTCCTCGGTACAGCAACTTAACTTACTGTTCGATGTGTGGATTGCCACTTTTTTAGCCGCGGGGAGCATTTCCTGGTTGTACTATGCGGATCGTTTGGTGGAGTTTCCCTTTGGCGTTTTTGGTGTGGCTGTGGCCACAGTCATCTTGCCGAGCTTGTCGGCCAAACATGCCGGCGCAGATGCTGATAAGTTTAACCGAACTCTGGATTGGGCCATGCGCTGGGTTATGGTCATCGGCACTCCGGCGGCCGTAGGTTTGATAGCCCTGTCCGGTCCCATGATTATTACCATTTTTCACTATGGTGAATTCAAGGGACATGATATGCACATGACTCAGTTGGCCTTAATGGCTTACTCCGTGGGCTTGTTGGGATTCATCTATGTTAAAGTGTTGTCGCCGGGGTATTTTGCCCGACAGGATACCAAAACTCCGGTAAAAATCGCTATTAAATCCGTGGGTGTTAAAATGCTGTTTACCGTTTTATTGGTCGGCGGTATGTTGGTTTGGGCCTATGAGGCGCCCCATGTGGGCCTGGCGGCAGCGACAGCAATTTCCGCCATTTTCAATTCCCTGATGTTATTACGGGGTTTGCGTCGGGACGGGGTTTATAAAGCCCAAAGTGGCTGGGGTTTATTGATTCTACGGGTTTTGGTGGCATGTGTGTTGATGACGGCTTCCATGTACCTGGCTTTTGCCGACATGTCGCCCTGGCTGGAGGCTTCCGTGTATGAGCGGGTTTTGCGGCTGGGTATGTGGGTGGGTATCGGCGGCGCGGTTTATTTTTCTACCTTGTATATCCTGGGTATGAATTTTAAGGCTCTACTAAAACACGGTTGATATGGAATTAATTCGGGGTTTACACAATCTACGCGAGCAGCATCGCCATTGCGTTGCCACCATTGGCAACTTTGACGGCGTGCATTTGGGACATCAGGCAGTGATTGATCAGTGTCTGGAAAAAGCTGTCCAACTGGGTTTGCCCTGTGTGGTGATCAGCTTCGAGCCACAACCACAGGAGTTTTTTCGAAAAGATCAGGCGCCGCCGCGGTTGACCCGGTTGAGGGAAAAGCTGCAAGCCTTGAAACCGCACCATTTGGATCGGGTGTTGTGTCTGCGATTTGACGACCATTTGGCCGGTTTGTCCGCGGCGGAGTTTGTGGATACCGTACTGGTACAAGGGTTGGATGTAAAATATCTGGTGGTTGGGGATGACTTTCGCTTCGGTAAAGACCGCAGCGGCGATTTTGCGTTTTTGCAAAGCAGTGGCGCGGCAGCGGGATTTGAGGTTTGCAATACTCGTTCTTTTCTTCGCGACGGCGAACGTGTGAGTAGTACGCGCATACGCCAGGCATTGGAACAGGGAGATTTCATGCTGGCCCAGCAGTTATTGGGGCGGCCTTATGGCATGTGCGGGCGGGTGGCTCACGGGGATAAACGCGGTCGCACCATTGGTTTTCCTACAGCCAATATCTATTTACACCGGTGCAATACTCCTGTGTTGGGGGTATACGCGGTACTCATGACCGGTTTGGGTGGCGAGGCCCGTCAAGGTGTGGCCAATATTGGTAACCGGCCCACGGTGGATGGGCAGCGAACCTTGCTGGAAGTACATTTGTTCGATTTTGATGCAGAGATTTATGGGGTTTATGTGGAAGTGTTGTTTATACAAAAAATTCGTAGTGAGCAGCGGTTCGAATCCTTCGAGGCTTTGAAACAGCAAATTCACAAAGATGCTGTCGCTGCCAGAGCGATTTTTGCTGGTAGCGAAGCCTGACAAACGGTTAAAATATTCCGATTTGGTCTAAGTTTATTAATTAATCACTTTATTATTTTATTCACCTCAACTGGAAACTGACGAGCAGTGGCTGACTATAAAGATACCCTCAATCTGCCCCAAACCGCTTTCCCTATGAAAGCCAACTTGGCTAACCGGGAACCGGAAACGCTTAAATTCTGGCAGGAATCGGAACTGTATAAAAAAATGCGTCAATTGGGTGAAGGGCGTCAGCGTTTCATTCTGCATGACGGTCCTCCCTATGCCAATGGAGACATTCATATTGGCCATGCGGTGAATAAAATATTAAAAGACATTATCGTTAAGTCCAAAACACTCAGTGGATTTGATGCGCCCTATGTGCCCGGTTGGGATTGCCATGGTCTGCCGATTGAACTTAATGTGGAGAAAAAGTTAGGTAAACCCGGTCGCAAAGTCAGCGTGGAAAAGTTTCGCCAGGGGTGCCGCGACTACGCCCAAAAACAGGTGGATGGACAACGCAAGGATTTTGTACGCTTGGGGGTTCTGGGCGATTGGGATAATCCTTATTTGACTATGGCGTACCAGAACGAGGCCGACATAGTTCGTGCTCTGGGTTCCATTATTAAGGCTGGACATGTCACTCAGGGATTTAAACCGGTGCATTGGTGTACCGATTGCGGTTCCGCCTTGGCCGAGGCAGAAGTGGAATATGAAGATAAAACTTCCATGGCCATCGATGTACGTTTCAGTGTACTCAACGAAGCGGCGCTGTTGGAACGCATGCAACATCCCGACGGGCGCTGTGGCGAAGGCCCCTTGTCTGTGGTGATCTGGACCACTACTCCCTGGACATTGCCTGCTAACCAAGCCGTGGCACTGAATCCTGAACTGGAATATGCCCTGGTGCAGTCCGAGGGCGAGCACGGCGTAGAGCGCTTGCTGATTGCCGAAGCGCTATTAAAAGATACCATGGGGCGCTATAACCGGGATAAATACCGGGTGGTAGCCTATTGCCAAGGTGCAGAGTTGGAGGGCATCAAGCTGCAACATCCGTTTTATCAGCGTGAAGTGCCCATCATCCTGGGGCATCACGTTACCACCGATGCGGGTACCGGCGCAGTACACACCGCTCCCGGGCATGGTCAGGACGACTATGTGGTGGGTACCAAGTATCATTTGCCGGTGGATAACCCGGTGGGTAATGACGGCTGTTTTTTACCGGATACGGAGTTATTTGCCGGTGAACATGTGTTCAAAGCCAATAACCATGTCATTGAAGTATTGAAAACCAAGGGTAAGCTGGTGCATGAGGCATCCTTGCGACACAGCTATCCTCATTGCTGGCGTCACAAAACCCCGATTATCTTTCGGGCCACACCCCAGTGGTTTATCAGTATGCAACAAAATGGTCTGCGCGATTCCGCTATGCAAGCCATTCAGGATACACAGTGGATTCCCGGTTGGGGACAGGAGCGTATCGAAGGCATGGTACAAAACCGCCCTGATTGGTGTATTTCACGTCAGCGTACCTGGGGTGTGCCTCTGGCTGTATTTGTTCATGTCAAAACCGGCGAGTTGCATCCGGAGACGGATCGACTGATTGAGGAAGTCGCCCAGCGAGTGGAGCAGCAAGGCATCGATGCCTGGTTTTCCTTGGACAAGCAAACCCTATTAGGCGAACAGGCAGCGAGCTATGAAAAAGTCGCGGATACTCTGGACGTGTGGTTCGATTCCGGTGTGACCCACGCCGCCGTATTGCAACGCCGCGATGGCCTGGAGGTACCTGCGGACCTATACCTGGAGGGTTCCGATCAGCATCGCGGTTGGTTTCAGTCCTCTTTACTGACTTCAGTGGCTATGCGCGGTACCGCACCGTACAAACAAGTGTTGACCCACGGATTTACTGTGGATGCGGATGGTAAGAAAATGTCCAAGTCTCAGAGAAATACTTTGGCACCGCAAAAAGTCATGAACCAGTTGGGTGCCGATATTTTACGTTTATGGGTATCCGCCACGGATTATCGCGGCGAGATTACAGTATCTGATGAAATCTTCAAACGTACTGCCGATGCTTATCGACGTATGCGTAATACGGCACGGTTCTTACTGGGTAATTTGCATGGGTTTGATCCGCAGAAAAATACCGTTGCTGTAAATGATCTGCTGTCCTTGGATCGCTGGGCCATGGCTCGTGCGGCTCAAGTACAGGAACAGATCCTGGCCTCTTATGAGAGCTATGAGTTTCACAAGATTTATCAAAGCATTCATAATTTCTGCAATGTCGACATGGGCAGTTTTTATCTGGATGTGATCAAGGACCGCTTATACACGACGCGGGCAGGCAGTGTGGCTCGATGTTCAGCACAGACAGCCATGTATGCCATTGTCCAGTCGCTGGTACGTTGGGTTGCGCCCATTTTGAGTTTTACGGCTGAAGAAATCTGGAAAAACATTCCCGGTCAGGAAGCGGGGCAGGGAGGAGGGGAATCGGTATTTTTGACTACTTGGTGGGATTTTCCCCATGATCTAAAACCGGTGTCCATGGGTTTGGATTATTGGCGTCAGGTGATCCAGGTGCGTGAGTTTGTTTCCAAAGAATTGGAAAAACTGCGTGTGGCCGGTGGGGTGGGTTCTTCCCTGGAAGCGGAAGTGGATTTGTATTGCGGTGCTCAGTTGTACGAACAACTGGCTATGTTGCAGGATGAGCTGCGGTTTGTCTTGATTACCTCTTATGCCCGCTTGCACCGCGAAACGGATAAGCCGGACCATGCTGAGCATTACACCCTGACGGAGGGTGATGAGCTCTGGATTGCAGTGGCACCTTCGGAGCATAGTAAGTGTGTGCGTTGTTGGCATTTGCGCGAAGACGTGGGCCAATCCGAGCAGCATCCCGAGTTGTGCGGTCGCTGCATTGACAATGTGGACGGGGCGGGTGAAGACCGTTCATTTACGTGATGAGAATATCGGCGCCGTTGTATGGTAGAAAGAGTGCTATATGAGTAGTGGCAATAGCATGCCCATGTTGAAATGGTTATGGTTGTCCGCAGTGGTGATTTTGCTGGACATGGTGACCAAGGCAATGGCCAGTGAAATGTTGGAGCTGCGCCATCCGGTGAAAATCTTGCCGGGATTTTATTTTACCTTAATGCATAATCCCGGTGCAGCCTTTAGCTTTCTAAGCGATGAGTCCGGTTGGCAGCGCTGGTTTTTAAGCGTAGTGGCCATCGGTGTGAGTGCCATGATCATGGTTTGGTTAATGCGCTTGGATAAAACCCAATCCCGTTTAGCATTGGCATTGTCATTGATTTTGGGCGGGGCGCTGGGTAACGTGTGGGACCGCTTGAGTCTGGGTTATGTGGTCGACTTTATCGATGTGTATCTTGTCGTGTTCCGTTGGCCGGCGTTTAATATAGCCGATTCGGCCATTACCATTGGTGTGATTATTTTTGCTTACGATACCTTTAAGGTATCCAAGGCCGAAGCGGCAGCGAAAGCGGCAGAGCAAAACCACTCCGATTCCGAGAAAGCGGAATAGTGTACAAGTTATAAGCATGACGGATGCACCGGACAGCTCGCACCTAATTCAACATGGATCAAAAGTGTGCTTGCACTTTAGCCTGGCGTTGGAAAACGGGTTGGTGGCGGAAACCACCCAGGAAGATGGCGAGCCTCTGGAGTTTGTAATGGGTGACGGTACTTTTATTCAAGGGCTGGAAATCGCCTTATTGGGGCTGAAACCGGGTGACAAACAAAGTTTGAAAATCGAACCGGAAGTGGCTTTCGGCTTACGCGACGAGGCCAATATTCACGCTATGGCTCGCAGCGTTTTCCCGCCGGACATGGCTTTGGCGCCGGATCAAGTGGTGGGTTTTAGTACGCCGAGGGGAGATGAAATCCCCGGTACAGTGGTAGAGTTGAATGAGGAACAGGTGATGGTGGATTTTAACCATCCGTTGGCCGGTCATGAGTTAACTTTTGATGTCGAAATTCTGTCAGTGGAAAACGCTTCATGATCGATAACATAGCCATAAAACATAGCCATAAAACATAACCAAAACAGCAGCAGAGTGCGACCACAACAGAACCATTAATTTATTCCATTTAGGCAAAACTGGATCTTACTATGCAAATTCTACTAGCCAATCCCCGGGGTTTTTGCGCCGGCGTAAACCGTGCCATTGATATAGTTGAGCGGGCTTTGGAATTATTTGGGGCGCCGATCTACGTGCGTCACGAAGTCGTCCATAACCAATACGTGGTGAGCTGCTTGCGGGAGAAGGGAGCCGTTTTTGTAGAAGAGCTGCACGAGGTGCCGGATCAAGGTACGGTTATTTTCAGTGCTCACGGTGTGTCAAAAGCCGTACAAAAGGAAGCGGAACAACGTCGGCTAAAAGTGTTTGACGCCACTTGCCCATTGGTGACTAAGGTGCATCTGGAAGTGGCACGGCACCAGCGCGGTGAACGTGAATGTATCCTCATTGGTCATGCCGGACACCCGGAAGTGGAAGGGACCATGGGGCAGTACGAAAACAGCAATGGGCGTATGATCCTAGTGGAAACGTTGGAAGATGTGGCCCAATTGCGATTGCAAGACCCGGACAATGTCACCTATGTTACCCAGACCACGCTGTCCATGGACGACACGGCCGAGATCATTGATGCCTTAAAAGCGCGATTTCCCAAGATTGAAGGGCCCAAGAAAGACGACATTTGTTATGCCACCCAAAACCGCCAGGATGCGGTGAAAAACTTTGCCTCGCAGTGTGATTTGGTGTTGGTCGTGGGATCTCAAAACAGCTCCAACTCCAACCGTTTATGTGAATTGGCCAGACGCATGGGTACAGAAGCGTATTTAATCGACAATGCTGCTCAAATTGATGCTGCCTGGTTGCAGGACAAACAGGCTGTGGGCGTCACCGCCGGGGCGTCCGCTCCCGAAGTGTTGGTGAAAGAAGTGGTAGAGCGCTTGAAACAGCTTGGAGGTGAAGAGGCGCGGGAGGCGAACGGAGTGCGGGAGAATGTGTCGTTTTCTTTGCCGCGGTCATTAGCCTAAGGAGCTGTTTGATCGGGAAACTAAATATTTCAATAAAATATATGTTTCCATAAAAAAGGCGGGCCAATTTGGCCCGCCTTTTTTGATTGTTGAACAGCGTTGGGGTTAGGGAGCAGTTGTTCCCGTGTCCACCATCGCCCCGGTCCCTGTACCCGTTCCGGTGTCAGCGCCTGTTCCGCTGCCGGTACCTGTTCCTGCGTCAGCCGGCGGATTCACCTCCCAGTTTGGTGCTTTCTGCAGTACCGCTTGCAATTGCAAGTTGGACACATTCTCCATACCTACCAATACATTGATGCCGGGGTTGGCGTTGGTGCCCTCATTGCTGAATACCACTGCAGGGCTGGCTGGAATACCGGGGTTTTTCAATTCCACGGCACGGTCGGTCAGCACCGCCGAACCGTCAAACAGACTGATGACATACATTTTTGCCGTACCCAAGGTGGGTTGGCAGCTATTAGTGTTGGTGTTTGCTGCCGGTGTATACGTGGTGAACATGAGTTTGTTGTTCAAGGTGTAGGAGTCGGACAATACCTTCTCGCCACTTCCGCTCATGGGCAATTTCCAACCCTGGATTGTGCCTCCCAGCAGTGAGTTCATGTCTACAGGACCGCTGGTAATATCCATCAAATCGGTTACGGTTATGGTGCTGTAGCTATGCGGTGCCGCATAGGGGGAATCATCCCGTACCGAGTAAAAGGCGTCGTTGATACTCGTTCCCAGAGGGTTGTCACGGTTACCGGAACCCACGTTAAGAGAGATATAGTGTTTGGCGCCGAACTTGGTGAAGACGATTTCCACTTCATTAAAAAATTTACGTTGATCCGCCGGGTCGCTGCCACGCAGATTGGCAATAACTCCGCCGTTAGGAATATTGGTACCGGTGATTGCGCCGGCAGTGTCTGTTGTTACTGCATCTAAATCAACACGGAATAACTGGCCGGCCACATCCGCAAAATAGAGGCGGTCAGTGAATCCATCCAGGTCTTTGTCCAGCGTAGCAATGGTGGCCGGGATGCTATTGGTTAACTCCGGAAGTACCAGTTCGGTGCCGCTGCGGGCGGCTGTACCGCCGGTGGCGGACCAGATTTTAGCGCCGGTTTCCGCATCAACAATATATACAGCCCGTCCCATGGTTTTGGTTCCGGTGCCATCCGTATCCTCGGCACCTTCATCGTAACCGCCGCTGACAATGATGGCGGCCTTGTCCACGTTATTGATACGTACTTTGCTGACGACGGGGGCGGCCCAGCTTTGGCCCATTTCCGGGAAGTCGTTATTACCGCCCTCGAGTGTCCAAGCCAGGACGGGGTTCGCCATGTCGGAAACATCCAGGGCGTAGTAGTTGCGATCACCGCGACGGCTGCCAAAATAAATGTAGGTTTTGCCGTTGATTCGGGCGGCGCCGGCATTGCCATCAATTCCGTAAGTTCGGGTGGAAGTGGCCAGATTATCGGACAGGGTTTTCAATTTACCCAGCATGCCCTGGGGAATGAATGCAAATTTCTCGGTGCCGGTCGTCACGTCAACAGCGTGCAAAAAGCCCTGGTTGGTACCAAAAAACAAATAGCTATTCCCATCACTGTGTTCTAACAGAATAGGTTGAAAATGTAAGGGATCGCCGATGAAGTGCCGCATTTCGGTAGTGTTTGTGTCACCGTCTTCATCGTATGCGTCCACGCCGCGGGCCCATTGTAGCAATGCGACTCTGGTTGCGTCAGTGACGTTAAGCATGGTACTGGTTATATTGGCATTGGTTTCTGTTACTTCGTTGAGGATTCTGTCAGTTCCCAGGAATGTGATAACTTTGCGCACGCCTTGCGACAGCATGGATGTGGCCAGACCGCCTGCGGTCACATCATTCCCATCAGCAGCGCTGCTCCATTTACTTTTGCTATCCGAGTTCAGTGTGCCGTCATTGTTTAATACATCCAGAGGATTGGGGCTGGTAAAGTCCACCAGTTTGTCGTCTTGCAGGCGATAGGCTTTAATATTGCCGTTCCACAGCTCGGTTTGCTCCGGCTTGAACATGCCGAAATACATGGTGTTGTTGTGCACCAATCGGTTGTTGCTGTCTACGGATACTGAAGGAGCCACAAAGGATCCGGATTTTATCTGTATTTCCGATAGTATGGATCTAATCGCAGCGGAAAGGCCGGCAATACTGTCGGCTTCGAAGCTTTTTCCACCGCCGGCAGCTGCGGTATCCGCTAAAAACTGAGTGCTATTGGAATCTTGGGATAAGTCGAAAGCGATGGTGTTGGTCATAACATTCTGTATTCCATCGCGATTGCTGTCAAAGTCAGTTTTATACAAATACTCCGCAATGTTGGGTAAACAGTTGCGTTTAGTTCCCGTAACTTTATCGCCTGCACACTCAGCGGGAACTGGGTAGTCGGGTGAGGCGGTATCAGGATTGGTAGGATAGCCGGTTAAATAAGTTGTAAGATCTGAGGTGTTTGTAGAGTCTTTATTGGGTGCACCGTCGGTCAGTATGATAACGTGATTGTTAGTGGCGCATTCCATACTGCCGGCGACGGACTCTGTAATCGTCGTCGTAGCGGCAGTGCTGCAACTGTTGGTGATGTCTGCAGTGTTGAATGGTGATATATACAGTCCATCAACATTATCCTTCACTTCGCACACGTTTGGTGGGTTGGCTGTGTTTCCGTATTTGGGAGCTTTGCCCTGATAAAACAAGGCCGCTTCCAAAAAGGTTTCCGCCAGCGGTGTGCTACCGCTTGGGGAAAGGGATTGCACTTGGCTTGATAAGGTTGTCGCGTTTGTGTCACTCAGTCTGAGGAAACCCGTTAGAAAACTGCCGCCTTCGGCATTACCGCTGGTGTTGTCAAATCGCATGAGCGCAAGATTTTTGCCCGAAAATTCCGGGTTTACTCCTCCACCCGGAGCATACAAGATCTCATTAATGACTTGTTTTACAGCGTCCATTCTATTCGGACCGCCGGTGGTTTTGTTGTTGTCTTTATCGCTTTCACCTGTCAGAGGCTCATCCATACTTCCGGACGTATCAATGATAAACAGTACATTGACAGGGTCACCACCTGCGGCGTTGCGGTTGCTGCTATAAATCTCTGTATCATCCGCCCACACCGGCACAGCGCATAGGCTGGTGTACAAAAATGCAACTGTCAGGGGTTTCCAGTGATTATTTAATTTATTCATAATGGATTCCTTGATTTACCATTAACTAATGAATGAGTTAGTTTGCCGCATTAATAGTGAGTTCTTTCACCTGGTCGCGCAAATATGGCCCTTTGCCAACAGACTGGCGTACTGTGGTGGAGGTGGGCGTATTGGTAATCGTCGCCGTGGAGGTGATGCGAAAGGAATGGGCTATCACACCGTTACGGTCATTGGCTTTGCTGCCGTTGATATGACGCGCGCCGGTAAATTCCAGATTCGTCGTATTGGTGCTGGGGCGGGTTCCTATCAGTTCGGGAAAGCTTAGGGTATCGACATTGGTGCGGGCATCGTTTGCTTCCGCTTCACTTTGGCGCAGCAGAGCGACAGTTCTTTGCACGGCGGAGTCGGCCGTATGAAAGGACAGCGTATTGTTTTGGGTGTTGGCGGCCATGCGTTCGCCCAGCAGGCTGTTGCTGAGACTGGAAGTGCCTAATACCGTGAGTATGGCCAGTATGACCAGGCCTACCACCAGGGCGGTTCCTTGCTGCTGTGGCTGTAAACTCATCATACGCTCCTTGGGTTCCTTTTATACCGGTTACAAATTGTTGCGAAATGAAATCGTTGAGGTAATCACTTGGCGGCGGAATCGGTCCAGGTCTGCCACGGCAATGGCCGCAATATTGTTATTTACCGTAATTGGGGTTGCATCCAAGAGGTTGTAGGTCTCTTCCTGCGCAGTAGCAACAATAGGTCTGCTGCTTCGAAATAATATGGATATGCGCACACTCACTACGTTTCCGAAATTGATGACATCGTCTTTGCCCACGTAGCGATTTGCGGTACGAATACCCCCCGGTGTAATGGCATCGGTATCTTCGCCATAGAGAATCTGCATACTTTCCACGCCATCGGCGATGGGTTGTACGGTTTTTACGCCACGACACATGAGTCTGCCATTGTTGACAAAGTACGTATTGGTAGCAATGCCGCTATCATCCTCAGTACCGACTCCCAGACAATCGGTGGCTGATTGTTTGTTAATGGCGATAGTATCGCTGCTGTCATTGGCGCCTTCAGCGGACAAGGTGCTGTCAATGATCGCCAAGCCGGGAACATTGGTAAAACCGGCATCGCGCAAGTCACGGCTGATGAACTCCAGGGCGCTGCGTTGATTGTCCACCATTTCTCCGGCGACCTGCTGCACTTCCTGGGAGACTTTGTTATTGACATAGATTTTCATAACACCGGCGGCCAGAAACAACGACAGGGCCAGGGCTACCATCAGTTCCACCAAAGAAAAACCGTATGTCGTGCTTGTGTGTATTCTGTCTGTGTTCATTTGGCTGGCCCGCGTTACGGTACAATCAACAGTTGAACGGTTCGATTGACATTGTTGCCGACGGCTGCGTCGTTTTCGTTCCAGCCTACATTGACCGAAAGCGTTGAACCTGGAGAGCAGTTATCCGTGTCGCCGGCTACCAGATCGGTACAACTTATTGTTGCCACAGGAGTCGGCAACAAATTTTGTACCCCATCATTATTGCCAATACCGCAGAGCCACACGGAAATATCGTGTATGGCCATTTGCCGGGTGGAACAGTTGATGGGGGCACTTGCCGGGGTTTTACTGCAGCGGGGCGGAGCAACAAAACCGGGCTCATTGGGGTCGCACACAATGTTTGCCAGCGATACGTCAGCGTAAGTGGTGTTTCTGGCCAGCGCAATACCCCCGCCGTCTACGGGATTCAGCGCGCCCGTCGGGTTGGCTCGAATGCGTTCAGCTATATCGTTGGCCAATACGGTCGCTTGTGTGCGTAGATTGGCACTTTGTGCGCCACGTAAACCGGTTAATTGCAGTCCGGCTATGCCCAACAGGCCAATGGATAGGATGACCACGGCAATCAACACTTCTGCTAAGGTCAAGCCGCGTTGGTTTGCCAAGTTTCCGATCGCTAACTGCGTAAGTCCTAAAGTGCTGCGTTTTGTCTGTTTCACGTTTTTCACTTGTAAATATGTTAAGCCGGAGCCGGACATTCGAGGGGAGTACCATCAGACTCACGAATCCGATCATTGTCGGAATCTACCGCCAAGTGTGTTCGTCCGGTGATGGGGATAATGGCGCCGCGTGCGATTTGAAGGCTGCGGCTGGGGTCGCATAAGGTCCAAGTGCCGTTGAATCCAATTGCCATGCCGGTGCTTTGGAACGTAATTCGGGTTCGTGTAGTACGCAAAGTGAAATTATTGGGCAGGGCGGTATAGAAGCGTAATATGGTATCGTCATCGCTGGTGTCACCGGCGGTGCCGTTGGTGATGCTGCCGTCACCGTTGCTGTCGGCAAAAATCACCCAGCCTGCTTCCCAATTCGTGGCGCCGCTGCACTCGGGTTCCGCGATTTGCTGAGTGGCGGCGGCCATTGGGCACACGGTCACCGGAGCATTGCTGGTGATGGCGTGACTGCGGGCCAGACGGGTACTGGCGACAAAATCGTTCATATAAGAGGCGGCACTGTCGTTTTGGAACAAAGTACCCATGGGGGAGGCAAGCGCATAAATGATGCCGATGAGTGCCAGCACCACCATTAACTCGACCAGTGTAAACCCCTTACTATCCATGAAGTAGAGTATACAAGGGGAAATGGGGAAAAAGGATGGTTTAAACCAATGATCTCGATGAGTGGTCAATCAGGCTGGATAAACGGTATAAAGAAAATTCCGTTGGTGACTCAAAAATCAATTATTTGAATATATGTTTATATAAATAAATGATATTTGCAGCCGCAATATTATTTGTTCTTAGTACTATTTTGCAGTTAGGGATTTACTGGTCCCAGTTGTTTTCCCCGACATCCGCAAAATCACCATCATTGTTTTTGTCCCAGCGCCGGGCGCCGGTGGCATCCAATTCCATCATGCCCACGGTGGCCAGTGGTGTGCCGGCGATGGGGGTGGCGCGTATGGTATAGCTGCTGCCGGCCGCTGCCTGTACTGTCAAATTAAAGTAGGCGGTGCCTTGCTGTGGCCATTGGCTGGGGTATATTCCCGGTAGAGGGGCGCCGGGTACGGCGGCTGATGTGCCCACAAAGGTGAGATTTTCATTATGGAACCGTTCCATACCATGAGCGAAAGCTTGCATGGCAGGTTGTAACGTTCTGATATTGCTTTGGCGTATGCTGGCCGTATATTGAGGAATCGCAATCCCAGCCAAAATACCCATAATCAACAGGACGATCATGAGTTCCACCAGAGTAAAGCCGTCTTGGCGTGACGGAACAAGTGACGGAAAAGCATTGGATTTGAATTTAGTATTCATAGACTGACTCTCTTGCGGTACTCTTGGTTACATTTGCAGCTTTGGTTCAATGCAGTTTCACTGAACCGGTAGGTAATACCCACATCTCGGTGATTTCACCTCTATCTCTTGTGCTATTGGCTTGGCTCCTGGTATTTGTTTTGAATCCCAGTTCCTGCCCTGCCTGCAATGCCCCTAGTGTAGCGTATTTGGATTCTTTTGTGTGCACTTTTACGTAAGCAGAGAGTTTGTAGCGTAATCCATTAATTATTATTGAATTTTGTGATTCGATCTCAGTAATTTTGCCGCTGTGTGGAAATTGGGCCGGGTAGTAAGCGGGCAGCGGGGCATTGAGTCTGAGACTGCCGCGCCGGGGCTCTGTGGCGTTGGCGCCGGCACACAATAGGGCGATCAGAACCAGCGTTGTTACTATGAACCCAGACCGCAGACAGTCATGTGTCAAACTATGGTTTCGCATATAAGTCCCCTTATAAATAATTACGACTGTGGTTGCCGGTTTCCCGTTCAATGGTTTCAAATTCAATGGTTTCAAATTCAATGGTTTCAAATTCTATGGTTTCAAATTCTATGGTTCTAATTCCCGCCACGATGTTCGGCCGGTGTGTGGGTCACCACTGTTATTTACCCGGAGTGCAACAATGTCTTGCCCTGCTTGGGTAAAGCGAATATTGCCCACAAATGCGGCGTCCGTGGGTGTGCCGGAGTCAAAGCGTATGCCCGTGACAATATTCCAGTAACCCGCTGTGTCGGCGACATTGTCGGTAAGGTTAAACGCGCCATCACCGTCCAGGTCAAAGACTTGGTTAACACCGGAACCGCCGTTAAAGGGGTTAAAACCCAACTGGTAGCCTCCCGTGCCCACACTACAAGCGGCGGTGTTTTTGGGGATGACAGTGTTGACAAACATCAGTCGGCCACGGATTTGGATATTACGAACAGCGCGTTCGCCGGGATACTCAACGCCGGAATACGTCCCTGCAGTGGGCATGTCCAGATCGATGTACCAGCCTTTGACTTTTCCGGCAGCACTTCCCGTATTGTTCCAGGCCACCGCATTGTTACTGAGCGTGCGCACCGTAAATCCGTGTTCCGCTGACGCGTGATTGGTAAAGTATTGTTGTACTAATTGGTTGCTGACGGCTGTTTGGGTAATGGTGGGATTGACAGACATGTCGTCCCACAAGCCGTAGATGGATTGAATGTCCGTGCTGGTGGCATCTTCATCGGTCATCCAACTGCCGGTGCCCACAATGACCAAATATCCACCCAGATAGTGTTTCATCACCGCCGGTGCGTTGGTTATGGGTTGGACGATATCTCGGGGAAAACTGTAGTTGCTTTTGTATTTTGCGGTGAACAGTATTTCCGTACCACTGTTCCAGTTGCCGGCATTGGTGCTGGCAAGATCAAAGCGGTACACATTACCTTGCAGATCTCCGGCATAAACGTAATCCACCGTACCGTTATTGTCATCGTCTACTGCGCTGAGACCGCCGATGCCGTTGGGTGTGGCAGTGGCACTTTGGGCAATACCTTTGCCAGTGGCCAGCTTGTAATAATCTGTGTTTAAAGTCCAGGTGCCGTCCAGTCCGCCATCGACAAATAAGACGTATACATAAGCTTCTCCGGCAGTGGTGCTGCTATTGTAACCGTTGCCGAAAATGACCACCCAGCGTTTATTGCCGGAACCGTCTTCAGCATTACTCATAGCGATCATGGGTTGGCTGAAACTGAAACCTAAATCGCTGTTACCAATACCGCCATCGTCGGCTTCAGTAAACTCCCATAGAACATTATTGGCCGCTGAAGTTTCGTTACTGAAATCGTCCGGCTGGGTAATGTTCAAAGCGTAGTAACCTTTGCCGCCTGCACCCAAGCCACCCACAAGTACCGTATTCCAACTGAGATCCGTGGCATTGGTTCCGGTTGACGGCATAAAATACACATCGTTAATGCTGGGGGTAAGGTCCACATAGAAACGGTGGGCGTAACCCGGATTACTCAGCTGGGACAGGTTTTTTACTACCATGTTGGGAATATAGGCAAACGCCTCGGAACCATCACTTACATCGATAGCATGCAACATGCCGTCATTGGCGCCGGTGTAGGTAAGTTCACGGCGCCGATTGGTTCTATAATAGGTGACGAATTCGGCATAGGTTTCGCCGCTGGTGGTGGGGTAAACCCCGCCATTGCGGCCTATAAAGTGGGGCGTACCGACAAATACGGGAGTGGAGTGCACAATATCGCCGAGTTTTCCGGCATACAAGGCACGTTCGCGGAATTGCCCGTCAGCGCCGGAGGGTCCCTCGTCGCTATTGCTTCCGCGCAAATAGTTCAAACGCTCATCACCAAAGGTGTTGGTTGCTGCGCTGATGTTGGTTGGTTGTGGGCTGTTGAGGTAGGTTTGTTGGCCACTATCCAAGTCGCTCCAGCGGAACGGCATGCCGCGACTGGTGCTGCTGCCGGTGTCTCTATAGGTGATAATAACACGTTGGTCCGGGTTGATTTTGTTGTCCAGTTGTTCCGCGGCACTCCATTGAATGTTGCTGTCTATAGTGCCATTGGGAAAAATACGCTGGGCTACCAGATCACCGCGGTGGGTTTTGGTGTTAAAGGAAGCACGGAATACCAGGGTACCGGCCTCCACTTCCTGAGTGTTAAAGGCAACAGCCGTGGCCGTACCTGTGCCCGCCTGAATTTCACTAAAAACCCGGTTAAAGGCATTTTGTAAGGTTTGACTGTTATTGGCACTGAGGTATTCACCCCGGCCATTGTAAGCGGCATGAGCGACGTCATCGATTTTTTCCTGGTCACCGCTAACGGGGTCGGGCCAACTGAAGGCTGTAGCGGGATCGGTGGGCATGGCACTGAGACTGCCTTGTACCCCGAAGCCGATGGCGTAGGTACTCATATGTTGATGCATGGTTTCAAATGGAGCCGGGCCAAGATAACGGTCAATATCCAAAGTGGTGGTGGAAACATTGTCTGCCAGAGCGGTGTGCAAATCGGTCTTGTAGTACCGCATTGCCACGTCGGCCAGCGTATTACTGTGGCTGTCGGCAAAAGCTCCGCTACTGAAGTTGCTCACATCATTGTCAATATTGCCAATGCCGGGATTGGTGCCATTCCAGTGGCCATCCGTCATTAGCACAGTGAAGTTTTGTTGGCAGCTGCCCGCGGGTGCCGCTTGGATAGGGCAGGTGCTGCTCCCCGGAGAGCTGTCAGCGGTGGATCCAAACAAGTCATTATTTCGGCACTCAAAATAACGCCCGGCCTGTTCCAGCTTGGTACGTAAGGGAGTGGAACCGGACGGGCGGGTATCAAACAGTTTGTCCATCAGACTGCGTTTGTTTCCGCTGGCAGTGGCGGTGTTCATGCTGGCAACCCGTAAATTGTCCGTGTTGGCTCTGTTGATAGTGGCAAAACCAATGCGGGCAGATTCAATAGGGTCGATCACCAGGCTGAGAGCCGCTTTTGCACTTAAGTCGCGTTTGCGGTAATAGCTAAACCAGTTGGCGAAGTTTTGAATTTCCTGGGTGTATGTGCATGTAGCGGTGCCGTCCCCATTGTCGGTGCAATCACTGCGTCCTTTTCCGGTAGCGTCACTGAAGGCCACGCGGGTATAGGTGAAACTCGGACGAATTTCCACCAGGGTGTGGCTGTCATCGGCATCGACAATATCATCACTGTCGCTGTCGCCCCAGGTGTAGAAACGTGCGGGGTAAAAATTGGTCACGGTGAAGGGGGTGGATAAGGCAACGATGGCGCTACAGGCCGTCAAACCGCAATCGGTGTTGTAACTTAGAGTGGCGGTTAGATCCAATATACCTTGCGTCGGTTGATAAGGGTTATAGGGGGCAGCTGTGGCGCTCACATTACCGTAAGGTGTTCCGGCACTGTTCACTCCGGACCATGGGCGGTAAGTGACATCCGGATTGTAGTAAATAGGGTTATAGTTGTGGTTCCAGGCGCGCCAGACACCGCCTTGGGGAGAGGCGAGGCCTTGGGCTGCCAGATATTCCTGACTGGGAACTACCCATTGATCGTAATTGGCCGCAGGTGCATCGGTGGTTGTAACGCCGGGGTCCGGGTGGGTGTAATAGTAAGGTGCTACACCCAGGTGAAACATGCCCTCGAACTCCGGGGTCATAACCGCCCAGTCCATACTGCCGCTGTCGTCACTCAAAATAACCACATTGGGTTCTACATTGCTGACCACTTCCAGGGCGTCATTAGATAGGTTGAGGTTGGCTGCAGATAATACGGGCATGTAGAATGCGCAACACAGTGCCCATACGCACGGGATAAAACCGCGTGGGGCCACAATGATTGAATCATGACAGGAATTTGAATTGCGTTTCATTATGGCGTCTCCGTTTTTCTCGGTGTTTCCATTGTTCGCGTATTTGCCTGGCATTTTCCTACAACCGTTTACCATAGGTGGATTGCAGCATGACAACGCTATGGCTGCTACCGCCGGTCGCTCGTGCGGTAATCAGGAAAGTTTCTATTTGTCCGGCGCCGATACCTTGGCCATAGTTTTTTAACGTAACTTTACCGACACCGGAATTACTGCTGGCTAAGTGTTGAATTACATAGCGGGGAGCACTGCTGACTTTGTATTGACTGTCAAAGTCGCTGTATTCCAAGCTGTCTGTATTGGTCCAGGTAATATTTTTCCAGATGCGGTCATCGCTGTTATCGTAGAGGCCGTCACTGCCGTTGGTGTCAAAGGCATTGACAGAGATCACATTGTCATCAATGTATTTCTCCGCCGCGCGCAATGCGGCTTCTGCAGCCTGGAAGGCCAGGTCTTTGTCGCGCATATTGCCGGCCATTTTTTCCTCGGTTGAAGCGTTGCGCAGGCTGCTCATGCCTAATAGAGTTAAGATGGTTAAGACTACGATGCTCACCAGTAAGGCGGTTCCATTTTGTTTCGGCAGGGATGCGAGTGATTTCATAATCAGTTCCTTTGCTTGGCTCAAGAGGTTCGGTTTCTGATGGTTACCAGCGTGGTAAAACTGCGGCGCACCCGGTGATCGCCAAAAGCGGTCACATTGGTGGTGATGTTATCTTCAATGGTGCGTGCGCGTAGAGTCACTCGGGCACTGATCACCTGGCTGAAATTACTGACACCGGAAGCGTCGACAAAACGATTGACGACTCGGTCGCCGTCCGAATCCACGCCATAGAGAACTTGCAGATCTTCTATTCCTTCCACCAGTTCCTGACTGTTGAGCGTGTCCGCGTTGCCCAGGCTGTATTTGAATAAGGAAGGAACACCGGCGCTGTTATTAGCAATGTAGTAAGCCGAGGCCTGCATTTTCATCACTTCCGCTTCTGTAGTGTAGGCTTTGGAAAGATGAGGCGGTGATAGGTTTAATGTGGAGGCGTGTGCAATCTCTACATAGGCTGCGCCGACGGCGTTAGTACTTGTGGCGGCGAACACGTCCGCTTGTTCACAGTCGGTGACAAACAAAATGTCACCGGGCTGAAACATGCCGGATGCGGTGGTGGCATCCAATTTTAATTGACCGCTGATGGTGGGGACGGGATCATCCAAACGTACACCGGTGCGTGAGGCGTGTTTGATGAGAACAATATCCGTACCCGCAACGACATTGGTTGTCGTGAGGCTCACGGTATCGGACAGTGCCAGAGGAAGGTCAGCGTATTCCTTGCCCTGTAAACCATTTCCCGAAAACGAGGCGATTAAATCCGCAGCGCCATCCTGATTCAAGTCGACAATGTTGCCGGGTTCCGTATCCAAACTGGCGCAGCCCATATAACCGGCCATGCGTAAATCGCGGGTGATAAACTGCATGGCAAAGCGACCATTCTCCTGTAAGCGGGCAAAGGCTTCCTGTACACGGTGGCTTTGTTTGTTGCTCATGAGAATTTGCATCACACCGGCCAATAAAATCAGGCTAATGGCCAGGGCAACCATGGTTTCCGTTAAGGATAATCCGGATTGAGTTTTGAAAGACAACGGTTTCATAGGCGGCTGCTCACACTAAAACAGCTTAGGTCCACCGCGGGGTCGCCACTACAGGCGGTACCGGACGCGCCTGTTCTGTAGTCATCCCACATAACGGTGATGGTAAAGGTGTCATCGGCATTGTGTACAACCTTACCTTGGCCTCGGGCCAGGGTTTGGTCCAGCAGGTTGGACCATTGAAAGGCGTCGTATTGGGCCAATTCAACCAGGGTGCAACCGCTGCTGATGCAGCCAGGGTCTGTAGGTGCAGAGGCAAACAAATTATTATAGTGGCCCAGTTTGACACCGGCCCGATTGGAGCGTAAGCGGTCCAGCATGTCGTTGGCCAGTAGTTGCGCCTGGGATCGGGCATACGCACTGGTGTTGTATTTCATGCTTTTGACCTGCATGCCGGCGATACCTAACAAGCCTACGGCCATGATGAACACTGCCACCAGTACTTCTATCATGGTCATGCCCCGTTGTCTGTTTGCGTGATGCATAGCGTCCTACCTTATACAGAGGGGCTGGTGCAGCTTACAGGTACCGGTGACACCAATCGCGGTCGACCTGTGGGACTGATTTGGATTTGCTTGCCAAAGTCTTTACCGCGGGGATCGCAAATGGCAAACAAAGAGGTGTTGCCGCCTTGGTTAACGCTGCCATCGGCTCTGTATTCCAGATTCGTATTAGCGGTGGCATTACTGATTACAGTAACGCCTTTCTCCGGATTTAAATCCGTAACGCGCAGCAGGGTGTCGGTGGCGGTATCGTATTGGGTGTTGCTATCGCCGCTGGCGAAGATGAGCCAGCCGCCAGACCAGTCGTTAACACTGCCACCGCATACCGGTGGGTTGGCCCCCGGGTCGGCGCTGCGACAGATCATCACGGAACGACCGCGGTTAATGGCTTCACTGCGAGCCAGGTTTATATCAGCGATGAGGTTGTTGGTTTGAATGGCGATGGAGTTGTTTTTCATGGCCACGCTGAAACTGGGAACGGCCATGGTCAGAACTATTCCTGCAATGGCCAATACGGCAATGAGTTCCAATAAAGTAAAACCACGCTGATTGCTCATGCGTATGCTCCCGTTTGTGAGTGTGCTCAAAGTGTATGAGCTAACGGCAGACTTGTGCGAGCAGTGGCGACCGTTGGTCGCTTAATTAACTCCGCTGATCTTTATATACTTAAAAAAACGCAAATAAACTATAACTCATTGTTATTGTTATTATAAATAGTGTGAGCTTGGTCTCGCGGAAGTCTCGAACCGAGTCACAGTCACTGGGTTTGATACAGCTGGGAAAACATTTTTTTCTCCGTTAGAAAACAAAAGCCGACAGAAGTCGGCTTTTGTGTGTGATGTAGTAGACCTTATTTCCTAAGGCAGTGGTTTGATTTCCACCCAGCGCGTGGCTCCTGCGGTTCCGGTGCTGCCGCTGCCATTGGTGCCCGGGTTGCCGGCAATGACACCCGCCGCACCGTTGGCGGGAGGCGTTGAGGGTCCTGTGCCTTGTGTTGTACCGTTGCCCGGTAGGACACCTGCAGGACCGGTAGTTACCGCGGTAAGCGAGGTGGTACCGCTGGATTTAACCATAGCCGTGGAATAGGTGGTGGGTTCAGAACTGATGATGGTTCTACTGTTGCCGGAATGCTCTTCAATATAAAAACCGTCCCTGACCACCACGCCGCCAATAATATATTGCACGACATTGGCTTGTTTAGCTTCCAGCTCGATGGCTTGGGGTACATAGAGTAAACCGGAAATAAAGACATTATCATGCATATCAATAAGTCCGCCGGTGTACAGGTACGTTGGGATATCCTCAAAGCCATCGTCGCGAAAATGATTGGCTTCCCACGGTCCAGCCGCCGGGCTTGTGGTTTCTGGTGTGCCTGCGGGCAATTTAAACTTGGCACAACCGCCGCAGGTAGCGCTAGGCGGCAAGTTGGTCCAATCGTTGCGCGTGAGATTCAGCGCATTAAAAGCCTCGGCCCAACCGGCTTCATAGCCATTGGGCATCAGCAAGTGTAACTTGCTGGGCTGGTTTAGTTCGTTCCATACGGTACTGTCAAGCGTAAGCTGGTGATACTTTTCGAATGCGTGCTTAGCGGACAGGGGTACTTTGTTGAGCGGAATATTGTGACTTGAATTTTTCACGACTTTATCGATTTCGCCCACCACTTTGCGGTCCAACCCAAATTTGTTGTCAAGCTCAGCTGTATCCGCGTTGACCAATATCGGTACAATCACCTTGAAATACAGATTTCGTGGAATGGTAGGCAGTTCGCTTAAACTAATGGGGTTTCTGGTCTGGTGGTCGACGAAGTCCCACAATAGCGAACCTTTGACATCAATGCGAGAATCTTTATTAAACGTTATTCCGCAACTGGTGGCATTGGCTTCGATGTCACTCCAGACGCTTGTGCCGGGAGCGCATTCACACAGACTGGGGGCAGGTAAGGCGCCGTTACAAAATCCGTATTTTGCCGCTCCGGGCGGTTTTTCCAGCCCAATCAATACCCGGACGATTCCATACATGGGAGTGCCGTTTTGCACATTGGCTAAAAATTCTTTCAGGGTGATTGTGCCGTATTGAGTGATGCCTATCCCTAAGTCCGGCGAAACATTTGCCGAAAGCCAATCTGCCGTTGTACGTAAACGCTGCAAATCAAATAAGTGTTGGCCCGCTGTGAAAAAATTGTATTTCTCCGGTGTTTGGGCTTGATTTTCCGCCACGGTACTGGGGCTAACGCCGACATCGATGGACAGTGAGTGGGTGCCGTCTGTACCAATAACGCGGTTGGCCACTTTAAATTGATCGGTGTTAATGGCATTGCCACTAGGACCTTCAACACCGGTCTGGCTTTTGCCTCCTGGGGCTATAAATGCCATATTGGTCTGGATGGCCTTCGCATGCGGGGTGGCGGTGTTGTCAAATATGACCTCACTTGCCGCTGTCGCTGTGCCAGTGCTTATCATCGCTGATGCGCAGATTGCCCCCATGAGTGTTCGCTTGTGGTTACTCTTAAACATGCGTCGTCCCCTATTGTTGAACTGCCTTGTTGTACTACCTTGTATGCGCTTTGTACAAGACATAGTGTCTATGGTTTAGATTCGGCCAGCACCGGTAAGGTGCCAAGAACCGTACTGTTGTAATAACTGCCTACATATTTTTGGGTATAACTTTTTCTGTCACCCACTTGAGCCACGGACTGCGCGTAAATATCCACGGCATTGGAATCTGATGCGTTTTGAGTGAATTCAAGCCATGCGGCCGCTTTTATAGTTCTGTCTAGAGCATTCCAGTCAGCGGAATTTTGAACCGTCCATTCGTTGTTCCAGGCATTTGAATTTTGAATTCGAGTTAAAATACCGGTCTGTTGGTTAGTGCTAAAAAGCAGGGGGTGTTGGTTCGCATTTACAAATAGCGAGCTTACCCGTAGGAGAGACCCCACAGGTACTTGGCCATTGATAAGCGTGGATCCGGTTTCCTTTTTAGCCTCACTGCTGGCAATGTTTTGCAGGATCGACGCTTGGTTTTCCGATATACGGTTGGGTGTTGCAGAGGCTGTATCAGCAACATAATAGCTATAAGGTAAAAGCTGCGTTGTGGGATTATTCATGTTTTGTTGTATGGCAGCTGCCCTGCAACGATCCGTCGCATTTGTGCCTGTACAGCTACCAGAACCACCTGCAGGTCCGGTGTGTAAGCCGTTGTGAAAACTGTTGGTCAGGAAATCCAGAGCACTTTCCGCAATTAAAAGTGATGCGGTGTTGTCGCGATACATACCTGCGATTTGGGTGTTTTCCGCAGTGCGGTTGAAAAACTGGATGGTGGAACCGGCCAGAATGATTAGGAATACGGTTACCAGTACCAATACATATCCCGATTGACGATGAATGGGTGGCATGGATTTGATTTTAGGATTCATGTGCTGGTTCCTGCTAATTTCTCGGTAGAATATCGTGGCCAAACAATGAGGCAGTGGATGCTATTGTTCCTGCCCGTACTGTCATCCGTAAGCGAAAACTACCATTGTTGTTATCGCTAAGATCAAATTGCGTAATTTGAGTATTGGCTTTTGTGGTGGCTCCCATGAGAGGCGTCATATTGTTCAGAGGGTTGGGGTCATCACACTGTGCTGGTAACAGGAGGTTAGGTGTGGCATTGGCGTAGCTCAGTTGTTTGGTGTTGTTGTTCCATTCCAATCGGACCCGGTTATCGCTAAAGCTCCCCACATTGTTTGGCCAAATGCGCATGCCCGGTGGTAAGGTGAAATCAATTCGAGTAAAAACCGCGCTGTTCAAACTGGAAATGCAAATACTGTTTTTGATCGCATGGCGCAACATTCGGCTAACTGCGTCGTAGGTTTCTTGGCCGTCTGCTGCGGCTTGCATGCGTAAGGTTTGTTGTGAAATTAAGCCACTTTGAGTGCTAAAAGCGGTTACTGTGGCCAGTGAAACAAGGCTGCCCACGACCAAAGCGACCATGAGTTCAGTCAGGGTAAATCCCTTGTTGTGTCTTAAGTGCTGTGAGTGATCTAACACGTTTGGGTCACTTTATTTAAACGGTATGGTAACAGGAACATAATTGGCAACCGTGTTCCCTTGAGAATCTGTAAATACCACTTTTATGCCCGCTGTTAAGGGCGATTCCCAGTTGGTGGTATCGGTGTCAAAATTGTAAGTAGGCGGGTGTGCCAATAAATTAGTGGTGAGTATGGCATTGGCGCTGTAGCCGCCGCGAATTTCCAATATGCTCAGATGATAGCGTTGATTGTCTGCGGTGGTGATGGGGGTGCCGTTCCCTCCATTATGCATGGCCACCAGTGCATCTTTTAAATTGGTAAGATTGTTGGCCGCCTGCAGTTGCATTAAAACAAACTGCTCTGCTGCCGATTTTAATGCCATGGCGCGAACGCCATTGTTGGTAATAGTGAGCATGGTGTTGCTGGAATATTGCAGCATGCTTAACATGCCGACGGCAAGCACCGCAATGGCAATCAGGGATTCCAACATGGTGATGCCTTTTTGATATGCCCTATTTTGAGTTTTTTTCATTCTAGTAACTCTGATGTCGTAATGCTAATTTACTGGAGCCGGAGGAGCCGGATCGGTTTCATTCAGTTGTCCGAAGGCAGTGGCGACAGTTAGAATTTTCGTTCTTGTGTTGTCTTGGCTTGACGTTAAAATCAGTGTGGTATTGAGTTTGCTGTCCTCCAGAACCCCGTCCGTATCAAACGTGAAATCCGTATTGACAGGATTTGTGCTGACCGTTACTTCTGGTAGTGGGATTGACTGGATCAGGTTGGCGTTTGCGGTAGTATCCCGAATTTCCAATGCGCCACCGCCGACGGCAATTTTTACCCGAATGGGAATTCCCTCAAATTGAGCCAGCTTCTTGGCTTTGGTAAAAACCAGTGTCGTATCACGCAGTGCATCATCCAGGCGTGAGCCAGTTAGTAGTTGCTGCATGCTCGGAACGACGATTCCTAACAGTATGCCCAATATCGCAAGTGTCACCATCAATTCGATTATTGTGAAGGCACGCTGGTTTTTCTGGCGGGAGGTTAACAATGTGGCTTTCTCCACGCAAGACAGGGTAATGTCCCTGTGGTAAATCCGGGGTAAGCCGTCGTGTTGGTATTACCCAACTGGTCTATGGTGTATACGTAGGAACCGGCTGCCCCTAAGCCTGCTCCAGCCTTGCTGGTGGCCGTCACGGTAAAAGAATTGCCATCATTGGGCGTAGTGCAAGTAAAGGCGAACGCGTCCGTGTCAAAATCAGCAACGTTGACCCCGCAAGTGACGGAGTTTGGGTTGTCGTTGTAGCGTCTTTGCGCCTGTTTGAATTGTTCCATGGCAATTCGCGTGGCGCTTAGCTTCGTGATTTCATTTGAAAGGGTGGATTGGGCGATATATTGGTTATATTGCGGGACGGCTATCGCCGCAAGCATGCCTATAATGACGAGGGTAACCATAAGTTCCAGCAGACTGAAGCCTTGTAGGTTTTTACGCAGATCACAACGATACATCCTGCTTCCTTTGGTAACGTATTCGTTAGGGAGATTGCCTCCCAAATTGTTAATATTGTTATTTGACGGCTGTCGTTCTATTTAGGGCTATTATAATCAAATTCGGTTGTGGATTTCATCGAGAAACTACCGTTAATCACCCCAGTAGCACCGTTGATCGTTCTATTTACGCAATTGATTTTTCTATATACTCAAATGAGATTAGTGGGCTTGGGGTAAATCTGAGTTTTCTACTAAAGATTCGACTGATTGTTGGGACTTCTGGTTGGCGCTTATGCGTTTGTCGATGACATTTTTGATGGCTATAAGCGCACCCAATCCCAAGAACGCGCCAGGTGGTAATATGGCCAGCAAAAAACCGCGATAATCCTCCACCAAGGTAATGGTCATCCATTTGGCGCCTTCGCCCAGCATTAAATCCATATTGGCGAATAAGGTGCCTTGTCCCAGGGCTTCGCGTATGGCGCCCAGGCATAACAGTACCAAAGTGAATCCCAAGCCCATGGTCAAGCCGTCCAGAAAGGATTTGGCTGCATTATTTTTGGAGGCAAAGGCTTCGGCGCGAGCAATAATGGCGCAATTGGTAACGATCAGGGGAATGAATATGCCCAGGATTAAAAACAAATCGTGCAAATAAGCTTTCATGCTTAATTCCACAGCGGTTACAAAGGAGGCTATGACCAGGACAAACACGGGGATGCGCAGCTCCGGTCGGACCCAGTGACGGATCAGGGACACCGTGACGTTGGAGCCTATGAGTACCAGGGTGGTGGCCAGCCCCAGCCCCAAGGCGTTGACGACGGTGCCGGAGACGGCCAGTAAAGGACACAGACCCAGTAATTGCACTAACCCGGGATTGTTATACCAGAAACCGTCTGCAGCGATTTTTTTGTAAGTGCTCATGTCGGTTGTGCTCATGTTTATGGTCCTGAACTTGAAGGGCTGGATTGGGGTGGGTTGGATGAGGGATCGGATTGAATGGGGCCTGGTGTTAACACATGCCCCATATCTTTTTCAAACAACCAGTCCCGATTTTGCCGATAGTATTGCAAGGCCTTATGGATCGCTTTCACAATGGCTCTGGGGGAGATGGTGGCACCAGTGAACTGATCGAATTCACCACCGTCCCGTTGCACTTTCCATTTAGGCGTCGTAGGGTTTTCCAGGCTTTTGCCGTTAAACGCAAATATCCATGGGGAGCGGCGTTCTTCAATGCCGTCTCCCAAACCAGGGGTTTCTCGATGGTCCAGCACACGTACGCCGGTAATTTGACCGTCAAAATCCACGCCCAACAGCAGTTTGATGTCACCGCCATAACCGTCCGGGGCAACGGGTGTCAGGATCAGGCCGGTGGGTTGTCCTTTGAGCCTGGCGCGGTATATGGCTCGTGGTTTTTCAGTGCCTAAAAACTTTGGCGCACTCACGGTAATCAGGTCTGAAAATAGATCATTATCATGCTTGTGTTCGGGCATGACTGCATGAAGTTTGCGCAATAAAGTTTCCCGCTCCACAGCGGCGATTTTTTCTTTGGTGTTCTGGTGGGTTACTGCCACCAGTGTTGTACCCATCACTGCAAAGAAACTCAGAAGCACAGCAGTGCGAAGCATATGTTGCGTCAGCATCACTCACTCCTGCTGTGGCCGTACACTCGGGGTTGAGTGTAGTAATCAATGGTGGGTGCGGCGATATTCATGATTAATATTGCAAAGCCCACCCCGTCAGGATAACCGCCCCAGACTCGAATTATATAAGTCAGCATCCCAACACCGGCACCGTAGATCAATTGTCCGGTTTTGGTGGTGCAGCCGCTTACCGGGTCGGTAGCAATAAAAAAAGCACCCAATAGAGTGGCACCGCTAAACAGATGGAACATGGGTGAGGTGTAGTGATCACTGTCCATCAGGAAAAAAATGCTGGCAATGGCAAATATGCTGCCCAACATGGCAACGGGTACGTGCCAGGTGATGACTCTGCGGTAAATTAGCCACACGCCACCTAAAAATATCCAGTTACCAATCCATTCCCAACCGACCCCGCCAAAGTCGCCAAACAAGGCACTGTGGTTAACGGTTTCCTCTACGGTTTCTCCCAGGCCGATTTGGGTTTTGATTTCATCCAGGGGTGTGGCCATGGACACTGTGTCGATGGTTAGGAAATAAGGTAATTTTCCGGTGAAAATGGCGCTTAGGGTATCACTGAATCCGACCTGTAGATCGTTAAGAATGTTAGGCGGTAGCCAGGTGCTCATTTCCTTGGGGAAGGAAATGAGCAATACTACATATCCCACCATAGCCGGGTTAAAAGGATTGTATCCCAGGCCGCCGTATAAATGTTTGGCGACGACGATAGCAAACGACATACCGGTTACTGTAATCCACCAAGGGGTTAGGGGAGGCAAGCAAAAAGCCAGCAACAGGGCAGTAACCACCACGCTGCCGTCACTGAGAAATGGCAATAAGGGGCGTTGCCTTGCTTTGAGCATCAGTCCTTCGGTTACCAGTCCTGTGGTTACCGCAATAAGGAAATTAATGATAATACCCCAGCCGAAAAACCACACATAAGCTATCACAGCCGGGAGCAGGGCGGTGAGCACCCGCAGCATAACCGTGGTGACGAAAACATTGGCGTGAATATGCGGTGATGTGGGCGTTTTTAGTCTCATGTATCCTGTTCCGGTGGCTTTGGTTTGCCCGATGCGGGATTGGAACGACGCTTGTCCACTTCGGCAATGAGTCGTTGTTGTTCTTCGGATAAATTTTCGGTGTTTTTTGCGTGGACTAAACTTTGTTCCCGTTTGGCTTTAACCCGTTCCATGGCGGCTTGGATAGCAGCTTTTTTCTTGTCCTCGGTCGTGTTGCCGCTGATGGCTTGCTGTTTGCGTTTGTGTCGAGCGGCCTTTTCCTGCTTTTCCAGTTCCAGGCGCAGATTGCGAAATTCATGGCGCTGCCGCGAAATGTCTGATTTTTGTTGTTCGCGCTCTTGTTTCCAAATTTCTGTCTTGGCATAACGGTAGTAGTGCACCAAAGGGATATGGCTGGGGCAAGCGTAGTCACAGCAGCCGCATTCAATGCAATCAAACAAGTTGTAATCCTGAACTTTGTCAAAATCTTTGGATTTGGCATACCAATACAATTGTTGCGGTAGCAGGTTCATGGGACAGGCTTCGGCGCAGAAACCGCAACGAATGCAAGGTAAGGATTGATCCAGGCGTGATGGTAACGGTACATCGTTAATTAGAGAGATGGCCAGGATACAATTGCTGGTTTTGATCACAGGTGCATTAATGTCGTGTACCGCCATGCCCATCATAGGGCCGCCAATGATGACTTTGGATAAGGTTTTGCAGTTACCGCCGCACTGTTGGATCAGCTCGGCAATGGGCGTACCGAAGCGAACCCGGAGATTGCGCGATTTGGCAACACTCCCGGTAACGGTGATGATGCGCGAGGTCAATGGTTCGTTGTGGTGGATGGCTCGGGCTACCGCATAGGCGGTTCCCACATTGTGACAGACAATATTGATGTCCAAGGGCAATCCCTGGCTGGGGACTTCCTTGCCGGTGATGACCTGTACCAGCTGCTTTTCACCACCTGCCGGATATACTGTGGGTACGGATACCAGCTCTACGAAATCCAGACTCATTTCTTCGAGCACGGCTTCCAGGTACAGCAGTGCTTTGGCCTTTTTATTTTCCACTGCAATGATGCAATGCTGTGCCTGCAGCGCTTTGCGCATAATCATCAGTCCTTGGACGATTTCCTCTGTGTGTTCGCGGATGAGCATTTCATCACAGGTGATATAGGGTTCGCATTCCGCTCCGTTAATGATCAGCAAATCCACGACTTTTTCATCGGGATCCAGTTTGATGGAGCTGGGAAAACCGGCGCCACCCAGGCCGACGATGCCCGCCGCATGGATTTGATCGCGCAATTGTTGTGGTGACAAATCCTCCACCTTAAGCGGCTCTATGGATTGTGGTTGATCCTGGTCTTTGCCATCTGTTTCTATAACGATGCAGGGTGCTTGCAAGCCGGACGGGTGTGGAACCGGGCGAGGTTCCAGCGCAATGACCTTACCGGAACTGGGAGCGTGCACCGGTGCGCTGATGCCGCTTACCGCTCGCGCAATGAGTTGGTTGCGGTATACATAATCGCCTACCTTGACCACGGGTTCCGCTGCGTGGCCAATGTGTTGTTGTAAGGGTAACACCAGTTGTTGCGGCAGTTCCGCATCTTTGATGGGTTTGGCCAGGGTGGCGGTTTTATGTTGACGTAAATGCACGCCGCCGTGGAAATTAAACAGACGCCGGATCATAGTTTGCCTCCGGAGGACTGAAGCTTGGTTTTGCTGGTGGCCGGATAGTTCCAGGTCCAGGTTTCCAGATTGGGGTTAATTTCCACCATGTCGATGCAGTCGACCGGGCACGGAGGCACGCACAAATCACAGCCGGTGCACTCTTCTTCTATCACAGTGTGCATTTGCTTGGCAGCGCCTAAAATAGCATCCACCGGGCAGGCTTGTATGCACAGGGTGCAGCCAATACACACTTGTTCGTCAATGATGGCAACCCGTGGCGGTTTTTCTGCACCATTTTCCGGGTTCAGGGGTTTAGGGTCTTTGCCTAAGAGGTCCGCTAACGCAATAATAGTGGTCTCGCCGCCCGGTGGGCATTGGTTAATGTCTGCCTCACCTTTGGCAATGGCATTGGCATAGGGGCGGCAGCCGGGGTAGGTGCATTGGCCGCATTGGGTTTGGGGTAGCAAGGCGTCTATTTTTTCTACCAGTGGATCGCCTTCCACCTTATAACGAATGGCGGCATATCCCAGTATCAGTCCGAAAACCACCGCCAGCGCACCCAATGCCAGTATCGCTGCCAACATCAATCCAGCCCTGAAAAACCCATGAATGCTAAGGACATGAGTCCCGCCGTGATCAGTGCAATGGCCGGCCCCCTAAATGCTTCGGGGACATCCGATACCGTGATGCGTTCGCGCATAGACGCAAACAAAATCAACACCAGAGAAAAGCCCACCGCAGCACCAAAACCATAAACAATGGATTGCATAAAACTGTGTTGTTGCTGAATGTTTAATAAAGCCACACCCAACACTGCGCAGTTGGTGGTAATCAAGGGTAGGAATATGCCTAAGACCTGATACAGCAAGGGGCTGGTTTTGTGTACAAACATTTCCGTAAATTGCACCACCACCGCGATGACTAATATAAAGGTAATGGTACGCAAATACTCAAGGTCCAGCGGAATGAGTAGAAACTCATTGACCACATAACTGGTTGCCGAAGACAGTGTCAGTACAAAAGTGGTTGCCAGTGCCATGCCGGTGGCGGTTTCCAATTTACGAGAGACGCCCATAAACGGGCATAAGCCCAGGAATTTCACCAGAACAAAATTATTAACCAACACTGTACTGATCAGTATTAATGCATACTCTTTCATGTTTTCGGGTCGTCTGGCCCTGTATCGAAATGTTGTTAAAAGTGTTGTTAAATGGAAGTTAAGCTATTTAACACGCATTCCGGGCTTAGCACCACTATCCGGATGTAATATATACAGGTCTTTTCCGCCGGGACCGGCGGCCAGTACCATGCCTTCGGACAGGCCGAAGCGCATTTTGCGTGGCGCCAAATTGGCTACCATGACGGTATATTGACCAATAAGGTCTTTAGGATCGTAGGCGGATTTAATTCCGGCAAAGACATTACGCGTTTCCACGCCTATATCCAGCGTCAGTTGCAATAGCTTGTCGGCACCTTGCACACTTTGAGCGTCCACAATCTTGGCAATGCGTAAATCCACTTTGGCGAAGTCATCGTATTGGATGGTCTCCGCGATGGCGTCCACGTCCGTCGCGGTTCCCGGGGTTTTTTTCACGGTGCCGGCCTGAGCGTTTTTTTGCGTATCGGCCAGCACTGCGTCGACCTTTGCCGGGTCCACTCGGGTCATGAGCGGTTGGAATTTATTAATTTTGTGATCCAGCAAAGGCACGTGGTAGTTGTGCCAACTCAAAGCTTCACAATTGAGAAACAACTCTGCTTCGTGCGCCATGGCCGGTAGGACCGGTTTTAAGTAGGTCATGAGCACTTTGAACAAATTAATGCCCATGCTGCAAATGTCCTGAACATGTTGTTCCTGGCCTTCCTGTTTTGCCAAAACCCAAGGTTCCATTTTGTCGATGTATTGATTGGCTGCATCCGCCAAGGCCATGATTTCGCGCATGGCGTGGCCGTATTCTCTTTGATCGTAAAAATCAGCGATACGGTCCGCGCTGTCAGTGAACTGTCGCAGTAATGTCGGTTCGCTGCACTGGCTGGAGAGGGTGTTATCGAAACGCTTCATGAGTTTGGCGCAACGGCTGGCGATGTTGACCATTTTTCCCACCAGATCCGAATTGACCCGATTGACAAAATCGTCAAAGTTCAGATCCAGGTCATCAATGCGGCTGTTGAGTTTGGCGGCAAAATAGTAGCGCAAGTACTCAGGATTCAAATGGTTTAAATAATCCCTGGCGTTCACAAAAGTCCCGCGCGATTTGGACATCTTTTGACCATTAATGGTGAGAAAGCCGTGAGCATAAATGGCGTTGGGAGTGCGAAAGCCACTGCCTGCCAATACCGCAGGCCAGAATAAGGCATGAAAGCGGATAATATCTTTGCCAATAAAATGATACAGCTCGGTCATGCTTTCCGGGTCCATGTACTCGTCAAAGTCCAGGTCTTCACGGCGATCGCACAGGTTTTTGAAGCTGGCGAAATACCCCATGGGAGCGTCCAGCCACACATAAAAATACTTGCCGGGGGCGCCGGGTATCTCAAAACCAAAATAGGGGCTATCACGGGAGATATCCCATTCCGCCAGGCCCACATCAAACCATTCGTCCAGTTTATTGGCGACTTCCGGTTGCAGGTGACCCGCATGGGTCCACTTTTTCAACATATGCTCGAAGTCATTGAGCTTGAAGAAAAAGTGTTCTGATTCTTTTTCCACCGGCGTGGCACCGGAAATAGCGGACACCGGGTTGATTAAATCCATTGGAGAGTAAGTTTCGCCACAGGCTTCGCAATTGTCGCCATACTGGTCTTCGGTTTTGCATTTGGGACACGTCCCTTTGACAAAACGATCCGGTAGAAACATTTGTTTTTCCGGGTCATAGGCCTGTTTGATGGTTTTACGGCTAATGTGGCCGCGTTGCTGCAGGCGCTCGTAGATAGTCTCCGCCAGCTGGCGGTTTTCCTCGGAGTGGGTACTGTGAAAATTATCAAAGGCGATATGGAAATCGTTGAAATCGCTGATATGTTCCTTGCCAATGCGTTGTACCAAGGTTTCCGGACTGATGCCTTCAGCCTGAGCTCGCAGCATGACGGGAGTACCGTGAGCGTCATCGGCGCAAACATAAATGCATTCATGGCCGCGCATTTTCTGGAATCGCACCCAGATATCGGTTTGGATGTATTCCACCATATGGCCCAGGTGAATGGAGCCATTGGCGTAGGGTAATGCGCTGGTGACAAGGATTTTACGGCAATTTGGAGTCATGGCTTTGGTCTTTTTTTTCAGAGCGTTAATGTAATAATGGCATACAAATGCTGCGGCTGTTGCCGTGCCAGATATATGATTATACAAGAATATTACGATATTGGGTTTAAATCGTGTAAACTTGCCCTCACGTTGTCATCTTTGGAATGAACACAGAATCCCAAGCCTGTCGGCTTGACCAAACTAGGAGTAAAACTGCCATGGCAAGTGTAACCCGTGATCAGATAAATGCCGCAATTCAGCAATATATTGATCCCTGTTTAGGGCAGGACCTGGTGTCCGCCAAGTGTGTGAAGAACATTGCCATAGATGGCGACAAAGTCAATGTGGAAATTGTGCTGGGTTTTCCGGCAGCAGGTCATGTGGCGCAATTAGAGGCACAGCTCAAAGAAAAAGTGGCTGCGCTGGAAGGTGTGGCTCAAGTGGAAATATCCATATCCAGCAAAGTGGAGGCCCATACCGCACAAAAAGGGGTAAAACCCATAGCGGGCGTAAAAAACATTATCGCGATAGCGTCCGGTAAAGGCGGGGTGGGCAAATCCACTACAGCCGTCAATCTTGCCTGTGCCCTGGCAGCCGAAGGGGCGACCGTGGGTATTTTGGATGCGGATATTTATGGACCCAGTCAGCCTCGCATGCTGGGGGTTAATGCGAAACCGGAATCAAAGGACGGGAAAAGTCTGGAACCTCTGGTGGGACATGGGATTCAATCCATGTCGATCGGTTATCTGGTCGAGGAGGAAACTCCCATGATCTGGCGCGGGCCCATGGTGACCCAGGCACTGGAGCAGTTACTTAACGATACTCAGTGGAAAGATGTTGATTATTTGATCATCGATTTACCTCCGGGCACGGGTGATATTCAATTGACTCTGGCGCAAAAAGTTCCGGTCAGTGGTGCCGTTATTGTCACAACACCGCAGGATATTGCCTTGCTGGATGCGAAAAAGGCGCTGAAAATGTTTGAGAAAGTGGATGTCCATGTGCTGGGCATTGTGGAAAATATGAGTATTCACATTTGCAGTCAATGCGGTCATGAGGAACATATTTTTGGTAAGGGTGGCGGCCAGAGTATGTCGGATCAATACGGGGTGGATTTTATTGGTTCACTGCCTTTGGATATTAAAATTCGAGAAGAAGTGGACAGTGGCCGCCCCACCGTGGCCGTTGACCCTGACGGGGCGATTGCCAGGAGCTATCGAGAAATCGCCCGGCGTATGGCGGCCAAATTGTCCTTGAGGGCTAAGGAATTCAGCGCAAAATTCCCCAATATCGTGATTCAAAATAATTGATCGCTTCCCGCTGCAGCGCGGGCGGAGTAAAAAATGAGACTGTGTGATCGGGATATTCTTGCGGCTTTTGCGCAAGGTCGGATAAAAGTAGACCCCAGGCCGGACGACAATGCCATCAGCGGTGTCAGTGTGGACCTGCGCTTAGGCAGGCGGTTTCGCAATTTCAGTTCCCATGGCATCCCCTTTATCGATTTGAGCGGAAGCCGGGCCGAAGTGGATGCGGCGATAGAGCAGGTGATGAGTGACGAAATCATAATCGATGATGGTCAGGCGTTTTTCCTGCATCCCGGCGAATTGGCGTTGGGGATCACTCTGGAATCCGTTACGCTACCCGATGATATTGTGGGTTGGTTGGACGGTCGTTCCAGTTTGGCCCGCTTGGGGCTGATGGTGCATGTGACCGCTCACCGTATTGATCCGGGTTGGAGTGGTAATATCGTGCTGGAATTTTTCAACTCCGGTAAATTACCCTTAGCATTACGGCCGGGAATGGGTATTGGGGCCATCAGTTTTGAACCCATGTCCGGTGTCGCGGACCGGCCTTATCGTAAGCGTAGCGATGCGAAATATCGTGATCAGAGCGGTCCGATCGCCAGCCGCATCAGTGCCGACAACCACAATCCTCAGACAAATAAAGGTCCGTCAGCAGCTGTGAATAAGAAGCTTCAAAATACCGACTAAAGGTGTTTCCAGAGGCAACTACGACAGATTCTCAAATCAGTTTTTGCCTCAAAGCCTTGGCGACCGCGTGGGTGCGGTTGGATGCCTGTAGTTTTTCCAGGGTGTTGTTTACATGAAATTTTACCGTGCTTTCACAGATGCTGAGGATGATGCTGATTTCCAGTGAGCTTTTTCCTTGACTCAGCCAATGCAGAATTTCTGTTTCGCGCTTGGTGAGATGGGGTGTGGCTTTTGTGTCCCTATTTACTTCCCTGTGGTGTTCGACAATTTTTAATGATGTCATGGTTTAAATGTCCTGTTTTAGCATTCATTGGGGTGAGGCACGACCAAAGCATGCTTAAACAATAACGGCTAAGTGGTGTTGTTTAAAGGGAATTATTCACGTTTTACTGTTGTAGTTTTACCGGTGCGGTAGTTTTATGTGGTAGTAGTTGTACCGGCTTGAACGACAACAGTTCTTCCATGGTTGCGGTGATCACGCTGCCGTCTTTAAGTTGTTGCGTTATTTTTACGGGTAGATGCATGAGTTTGACAGCGCACCAGAATGTGGTGATTCGATCCTTGTTTTTTCTGCTTAGTTTTATTGCATTGTATTGCCGGCCATTGATTTCCAGGACTTCGATGCCGTGCACTTGCAAGCGGTAGGTTTTGATTTTGCCGCCGTCTGCAACCTTATAGCTTAGTTCTTTAGGAATGGATTGGTTGTTCAAATCAAGCGTTATTTGGATTTGATAAGACAGTTTGTCTTTGACATCAGGTGCTATTGCCATTGTCCATGGCGAACCATTGATGATATTGGTGATGATGTTTTTATCCCAGTCAAACACCAATTCGACGAGACGCTTTTTTTGACTGCTTTGATTCTTGTACAGGTATTTTTGCGGTCTAATCCGGCCGTTGTCCATGTTCCAGCGGCTGAGCTCATAAATATGGGCGTCAGAAAAGAACTTGGCAACACCCACGGACTTGGTTTCTGAAGTAAATTCAAATGTGCTTGTGTCGACTCTTGTCAAACTGCGCTTGGAACTGGCGATGGGGAGTCCGTCTTTTGTTACGCTGTAGTTGGCATTGAAAACATACACAGCGGTTTCTTGCGCTTTGGGGCCGGCGGCGATAGTTGCTGATCCAATCGCATACCATAAAATAAGTAAGCAGTAAGCAAGCGTGATGATGCAAAAGGACGGCGGAGGCGTTGTTGTTTTGCCGGCGAACCGATTGTGAACAGGCAGGCACTTTGGTTTCGGTTGATGGGTAACGAATAAAATCATGGGCCAATAAGCCGATTTGTATGTGGGTTGATAGTAAATCGAGGTTTCCTCCATGCTGCGGTTATACATTGTAGTATAGACCGGAAACCGGCCAAGAGGCCGAGGATTACCTTCCCTTGTAGCTGCCGGGTTTATAAGCAGTTTTGCAACGATTATTCCGGTTTGATTCTAATTGGATGGTTCAGTTCCTTATTGTCGAAAAACAATTGTTCGTTATGAATTTTCAAGCGCCCTTCGGCAATCCACAAAACGGCTAAAGGGTAGATGATATGCTCTTGTTGCAACACCCGTTGAGACAAGGATTGCTCTGTATCGCCGTCCAATACCGGCACTGCGGCTTGGACAGCAACGGGTCCGCTGTCCAGATCTTCGGTGACAAAATGGACACTGGCGCCATGTTCGCGCACTGCTGCCTGCAAGGCTCGCGCATGTGTGTTGAGCCCTCGAAATTGGGGTAACAGGGAAGGGTGTATATTGATTAAACGATCCCGGTAGTGTTGTACAAACTCTGCGGTAAGGATGCGCATAAAACCCGCCAGTATCACCAACTGTGGCTGGTAAGCATCAATTGTGCGTATCAGTTCCCGATCAAAATCCCGGCGCTCAGGGAATTGGGCATGGGAAACGGTGTGGGTTGGAATGTTTGCTTTTTCTGCCCGCACCAAGCCGTGAGCTTGTGCTTTATTGCTGATGACAGCTTTGATGGTGACCGGCGCATCGGTGCTGTGTAATTGGTCAATCAATGTCTGTAAATTGCTACCATCGCCGGAGATTAACACCACCGTTGTTAAGGAAGAAAGCATCCGCTAGATAAACTCGACATGGGGTTGCTCACCTTCATCCGTGTCAATGTGTCCTAGTTTGATTGCGGTTTCGCCACTGTTTTCCAAAGATTTGATCGCAGCGTCCATATCCGTTTCGGCAATACACAATACCATGCCAATACCACAATTAAATGTGGTCAACATTTCATCGGTTGCAACATTTCCTTGTTGTTGTAACCAAGCGAATACGGGCGGCCACTGCCAGCTGTCACGACGAATGATCGCTTTGTGATGTGTGGGTAATACCCGAGGTAAATTCTCAGTCAAGCCGCCGCCGGTTATATGGGCCATGGCATGGACATCCACCGCTTGCAGCAGGGACAGGAGGGATTTGACGTAGATTCGGGTAGGTTTTAACAGGGCCTCGGCCAGGGTGGTGTCGTCATCGGTGCCTGCCACTGGGCTTTGGAGTGAGGTGTTTGAATTTTCCAGGATTTTTCGAATCAGAGAATAACCATTGGAATGGGGTCCGGATGAGGTCAGGCCAATGAGCTGATCCCCGGCTTGAACTTTACTGCCGTCGATAATACGGCTTTTTTCAACAATCCCGACACAAAAACCGGCCAGATCATAATCACCGCTTTGGTACATGCCTGGCATTTCGGCCGTTTCTCCACCCACCAGGGCAGCACCGGCTAATTCGCAGCCACGGCCTATGCCCGCGACCACTTGCTCAGCCACATCCACATCCAAGGCACCGGTAGCGTAATAATCCAAGAAAAATAGAGGCTCAGCCCCCTGGACAATGAGGTCATTAACACACATGGCCACCAGATCGATACCAATGCTGTCGTGAATACCTAATTGAGTGGCAAGTTTAAGCTTGGTGCCCACACCGTCGGTTCCGGCCACCAGGACCGGTTCTTTGTATTGGCTGGGCAGGCTGAACAGAGATCCAAAACCGCCCAGTCCGGCCAAAACTTCCGGACGGCGCGTTTTTTGAGCGATGGGTTTAATTCTTTCCACGAGTCGGTTGCCCGCTTCAATATCAACACCGGCACTTTTGTAGCTCAGGGCTCCATCCGGCTTGTCCGGATTGTGGGGTTTCTTGGGATTAGTCACGAAATAACCTTTTACGCTTGTGGCAAGGGCGCTATGTTAAGGAAAATTAACCGGAACACAAGAGCTTTACGGCAACTAATGGGGTGTCTCTGTGGTCATAGCTGCTGTGGCAAGGGGATTGCAGGTAGGATGCTCAGAAAATTCGACCTTGGCACCATTCTCTATTAAACTCTATGAACCAATGACAACAGATAATTCCTTCAATTCCATGAAAAATATCTTCTATTTATTGAGTGTCTGCACACTACTCCTGCCCCATCTCGCCATGAGCGCTATCGTTGACGGCTTGTATGAGGCTGAAATCAGTGTGCCCAATCAGTCCAAGTCTGAGCGCAGCAAAGCCATGAGTGAGGGCTTAGGTGAGGTTTTCATCAAAGTCAGTGGAAATCCACAAGTGATTACTATTGACGCTATTCGGGACGCAATGGGTAAAGCCGGTAGCTACTTACAGCAGTTTTTGTATCGACGCCCGGCGGATGTAAAGAACGCCAACCCCAATCAAAGTCGCAATCAGGTGTTGTGGTTACTTTTTGATGAAAAATCCATCAATAAGATTCTACGCGACAACAGCCAACCGGTGTGGGGAAGAACCCGGCCGTCCACCTTGGTGTGGTTGGCGGTGGAGCAGGACGGGGGCCGTTTTTTACTGGGTTCCGGTGGTCGTGAAGAGTTCGGGGCGCTGCTCAGATATGAAGCCAAACGTCAGGGTTTGGCCTTGGTGCTGCCGCTGATGGATCTTCAGGATCAACGTCAATTGAGTTTTTCGGATGTGTGGGGCGGATTTCAGGATCCTATTGAAGTCGCATCACAACGCTATCCGGCAGAAGCGATTCTGGTGGGGCGGATGAGTTTGTCTCGGAGCGATATTTGGACAGCCCGATGGAGTCTTTATGAAGGTAGCGAGCCAATTACTTGGGAATCGCAAGGTCGTTTTGCAGAAGAAATCATCCGTTTAAGTTTGGCGCAGGTAACGGGAACGCTGGCGTCGCGTTATGCCGTTATATTGGACGATGATAGTGGTGGGGAAATGCGTTTGTCCATACAAGGTGTCAATTCGTTGGAGCAATACGCGCGTATCAATGACTATTTACAGTCTTTGCAACCGGTACAAGCCGTATTACCGCAAACCATCTCCGATGGCGCTGCGCGGTATCGACTCAAAATTCGTGGCAACGCCGACGGTGTCGTGCGCATCATTGCCCTAGGTAATGTACTTAAAGAAGTACCGCTTGCCACGGTCAATCCCAACGATCCTCTTGCCATACAACAACCCATCGAACAGGACGACAGTGACTTTAAGTACCGGTTAATGCAGTGAAAGCCAGTGATATTCCCAATGCCATCACCATAATTCGTGTGGTGTTGGTGGCTCCGGTTGTCTGGTTGCTGCTGGAGCGGCAGTTTCAGTTCGCCTTGTTGTTGTTCACCATTGCCGGTATTTCCGACGGTTTAGACGGCTATCTGGCCAAGCGTAACGCTTGGCAAAGCCGCTTAGGTAGCATTTTGGATCCGTTGGCAGACAAACTGTTATTAGTGGGTTCGTACATTGCGCTGGCTTGGTTGAGTCTCATTCCAATGTGGTTGCTGGCGGCGATAATTGCACGTGATTTGGTCATTGTGGTGGGTGGGGTGGCGTATCATTATTTTATTGGCCGCTTCGAGCTGGAGCCATCCTGGATCAGTAAAACCAATACCTTTTTGCAAATTGTATTGGTGGTTGTGATTGTGGCATCGGAAGGTTTTTTCAAACTGCCGTCCGTGGTGATTGATGGGCTGATATACGCAGTATTGGCGACGGTGCTGATCAGTGGCATTGGCTACGTCATTCACTGGGGTAAACGGAGCATACAGAGCAAACGTGATCACTGAATCGAAAGCCTGGCATTGGATTTTAATATTCTCGGTACTGCTGGCGTTGGTTTACATGCTGGCACCGGTGTTGTCACCTTTCTTAACCGGTGCATTGTTGGCCTATCTGGGGGATCCTCTGGTGGATCGTCTGGAAGCCCGCAAGCTGCCCAGAACCTGGGCGGTGGTGTTGGTGTTTCTGGCCATCTTTGTTGTTTTGATTGCCATCCCCGTCATCATGTTGCCGTTGTTGGAGCAACAATTAAGTGCGTTGATTGCCAGGTTGCCTCAATATATGGATTGGTTGCAGCACAAGTTGGTACCCGTCCTCAGTCAAACCCTCAATTTGGATCCGCAGCAAAAAGACATGAGCGCGATGAAAAGCGCCGTGTTGGAGAACTGGCGTCAAGTGGGTGGCGTGGCAAAACATTTGGTGCAGGCCGTTTCCCACTCGGGTGTGACCATGCTGGCTTGGATTGCCAATGCTATCTTGGTGCCCGTGGTAACCTTTTATTTGCTTAGGGACTGGGACAATTTGGTGGCGCGGGTTCACGCGTTGCTACCGCGGCAATCCGAACCGGTTATTGTCAAGCTGACCCGCCAATCAGATGAAGTGTTGGGTGCTTTTTTGCGTGGTCAGCTGGTGGTGATGTTGGTATTGGGTTTGGTTTATTCCCTGGGTTTGTGGTTAGTGGGTTTGGATTTGGCGTTTCTCATTGGCATGACCGCCGGTTTGGTCAGTTTTGTACCCTATCTTGGGTTTATCGTGGGTATCGTTTTGGCGGGTGTCGCTGCATTCATGCAGTTTCATGATGTATTTTCCTTGCTGCTGGTGGCCGGTGTATTTGCTGTGGGGCAAATGTTGGAAGGGATGGTATTAACCCCCATGTTGGTGGGGGACAAAATCGGCCTACACCCGGTGGCGGTGATATTTGCTGTCATGGCGGGCGGGCAGTTATTTGGGTTCGTGGGGATTTTGCTCGCTCTGCCGGTGGCAGCGGTTATCATGGTGGTATTAAGGCACTTGCTGGAACAATATACCCAGAGCGGTTTGTATGGCGCAGTAGGTGAAGCTACCGGGCCGCCGGGGGCTGCACCGCCACAGCCGGACGTTGCTGTGGATCAGGAAGAATCCGTGGTGTCGCAACCATTACCGCCGTCACCGCAGGTTCTGTCAGCGGAGGAGGTTCCAGTGGATGCAACAGCTGATCCTGTCGATCCGGTAAATAAACCAGATACAGATAAGTAGACATGATAATGAGTAGTCAACTGCCGTTACACATCGGTATTAACGACAATGCAAGCTTTGATAGTTTTTTTGGGGGGCGAAATGCCGAGGTGGTGAGTCATATCCAGAGCTTGGCCCAACACCGCGATGAGCCGTTTGTGTACTTATCCGGTGGGAACGCCTTGGGAAAGTCTCATCTGTTGCAAGCGGCCTCTCGGTTGGCTGCTCGGGGTGGTCGGTCCGTTGCGTACTTGCCTATGAGTCAGGTAGCACAGTTCGACACGGCGATGCTGGAAGGTCTGGATCAGGCTGCCCTGGTGTGTGTGGATGATGTGCACCGAATCGTCGGGCAGCCCCGTTGGGAAGAGGCATTGTTTCATTTATACAATAACTTACGTCAATCGCAAGTGCCCTTGTTGGTGAGTGCCAATGCTAAGCCGGAGGACCTGGGTTTGGGTTTAATGGATTTGCAGTCTCGGCTCAGTTGGGGTTTGATACTGCAAATTAAACCGTTGGATGAAGCGGAAAAAATTCAGGTCTTGCAGTTGCGAGCCAAGTTGCGCGGTTTGTTGTTATCCCCGGATGTGGCCGGTTTTATCCTGCGGCGCTGCCCTCGCGATATGGATTCGCTGATGCGTATTTTAGAGCATATTGATCAAGCCAGTCTCGCAGCCAAGCGTAAGCTGACGGTTCCTTTTGTTAAATCCCTGCTGGATGAATCATTGAGCCAGCTTTTGCGCAGTCATAGCCAGACGCCGGCCTAGGGCTTTGCACAAACGTTCTTCTTCCTCGCTAAAGGGGCGATCGTTGTCAGGGCCGGCAACGTGGCTGGCGCCATAAGGCGTGCCCCCGCTCTGGGTGTGCAGCAAATCCGTCTCGCTGTAAGGTAGGCCGGTAATCAAGGCGCCATGGTGTAACAAGGGAATCATCATAGACAGTAATGTTGCCTCCTGACCGCCATGCATGCCGGCGGTGGAGGTGAACACCGCCGCAGGTTTTCCGTTTAAGGCACCGCCCAGCCAGGGTGCGCTACTGCCGTCCAGAAAATATTTCAGTGCCGCTGCCATATTTCCGAAGCGGGTGGGACTGCCCAGGGCAATAGCACTGCAACGTTGCAGATCTTCCACATCGGCATAAGGAGCTCCGCTGTCGGGGACTTCAGGCTCCACTGCTTCACACACGCTGGATACGGCAGGCACGGTGCGAATGACGGCCTCGGCGCCCGGAATTTCTTCAACGCCCCTGGCGATTAATTGGGCCATGTGTTGTACCGAGCCATGACGGCTGTAATATAAGATCAGAATTTGCACTATAATAGCTCCAACACCTTTTCCGGAGGGCGGCCAATCACGGCGCGTCCGTCCTTGATAACGATGGGGCGTTCAATCAATTTGGGAATGCGGTGCATGGCGTCTATGAGTTGTTCATCGCTCAGGGAAGTGTCATCTAAGTTATTGTCTTTGTATTCTTTTTCATTCTTACGCATTAAGTCTCTGGGAGTCATATTAAGCATGGCCAGCAGTTGTTTCAGCTCTGCTGTGCTGGGTGGGTGGTTGAGATAGTCCACGACGGTGGGTGCTGTGCCATTTTGTTGTAGCAGTTCCAGGGTTTGGCGTGATTTTGAACAGCGAGGGTTGTGATGGATCTTTATGCTCATGGTCTTTGGCTCCAGACAGGTTCCAGTTTTGGCAACGATACATAACGGGTTGAGCAGTGTATAGTTTTTTCAAAGTGAGTGCTATGTCTGTTGGTGTAATTAGATCCCGGTGGGGGTTAATTGCGGGGCTTTCTTGACAGTATTGACAGTACATTCGGGCTCTGTTAGGTTGATTTTTCATCGGGAGGGGTCACGTTATCTTATGGCAAAACGAATTGGTATGGGCGCATTACTGCTGTTGCTCGCTGCCTGCGCCCAGGCGCCGGTACAGGAAATGAGTGATGCACGCCAAGCGATACAGGCGGCGCAAACTGTACTCAATGGCGAGACTCAGGAGAATTTAAGCAAAGCCAAGCAGTTGCTGTTCAAAGCCGAGGAGGCCCTGCAAGAGGGCGAATACAGCGAAGCACGCGATAACGCGGTTGCGGCCAAGGAACAGGCAATGCAAGCGCAACAAAATGCCGCTCAGCAACCCGCAAATTAAACAGGTCATCCACTTTTGTCTCCGTTGGTTCAGGCGCTTTTGGTGTCTGGCCCGTGATGTTTATTATCATTTTCGACGGGTGCATTGTTTTGACCTGGCTGCATCCCTTGCGTATACCACTTTGTTATCATTAGTGCCGCTGTTAGTGGTGATTCTTTCCGTTCTGTCGATTCTGCCATTGTTTGACCAGGTTCCTGCCATTTTGCAGGACTTTGTATTTCGTAACTTTGTGCCCAGTACGGGACAGGTGTTGCAGGATTATCTAACCCAGTTTGCAGCGCAAACGGAAAATCTCACCGGCGTGGGTGGGGCGGTTTTGGTGGTCACGGCATTTTTGTTAATGCACGCGGTGCACGAAACGGTGAATACCATTTGGCAGGTCGGGGAGAGTCGCCCCTTGTATTTTAGTGTCCTGTTGTACGCGGGGGTGTTAACACTGGGACCGGTGCTAATTGTGGTAGGCATAGGTGCCACATCCTACGTGCTAACCCTGCCCTTGATTGATACGGCTGCATCCTTAGGCGCCGGCCTGAAGCATTTTTTGCCTTTTGCTTTTTCGGTTGTGGGAATGACCTTGGTGTATAAGTTTGTGCCCAATGCGCCTGTACTGATGCGCCACGCTTTGATCGGTGGAGCTGTGGCTGCCATGTTGTTTGAATTGGCCAAGCGCGCCTTTGCCTGGTATTTGTTGCAGTTCCCAACCTATGAAATCGTCTACGGAGCCGTGTCGGTGATCCCGATTTTTCTTTTGTGGCTATATATTTCCTGGGTGATTGCACTGGGTGGTGCAGTCTTAGTGTTTTGTTTGGGTAAAGCCGGGGATGTGTCAGCGCCGACATAAGTGATACACTGCGACTTTTTTGTGGGTGTCGAGAGCAAAGCCAATGAGCCAGTTTGCAAGCAAGTGTGAAAGTATTTTTGAGGGGATGTTGTGGCGAAGCCGGTTCATCGTATTGTTCGCCGTAATTGCCAGTTTGTTTTGTTCCTTGACCATGTTTTATATGGCGACAGTGGACGCGTTTTATACAGTGGTGCATTTTGTTCAATACGCGGATCCATCGATACAGGGAAACTCCAGGACTGAATTGCGCAGTCAGACCATTACACACATTGTAGAAATCGTCGACGGTTATTTGTTGGCTACAGTGTTGTTGATTTTTGCCTTGGGTTTGTATGAGCTGTTTATTAGTCGAATTGATGCAGCGGAAAAATCCGAAACTGCGTCCAATGTCTTGATTATTAACAGTCTGGATGACTTGAAAGCACGTTTGGCCAAAGTCATTCTGATGATACTTATTGTACGGTTTTTTGAATTTGCTATACGTATGCAATTCAAGGATAGCTTGGATTTACTTTATTTGGCTGCCGGGATAGCTCTAATAGGCTTGGCGCTTTTTTTAAGTCACGAGAGTGACAAGAGAGCCCATTGAGAAAAGAGATAGCGAAAATTGCGGCCGTTGCTGGGACGTAAATGCTCGATTTAAATTCTAGGGTTTAAATTGAACCCGGATGTTTTGTATTTTTTCGCGCCAGTGTTGCGGACCGGTCTGATGCACTGATTGGCCCATGACATCCACCGCGACGGTAACGGGCATATCCTCAACCACGAACTCGTGTATTGCTTCCATGCCCAAGTCTTCAAAGGCCACCACTTTAGCGCTGCGAATGGCCTTGGAAACCAGGTAAGCCGCTCCGCCGGTGGCGATTAAATAAACCACCCGATGTTTTTTGATCGCCTCGATAGCTTGCGGTCCTCGCTCTGCTTTGCCGATCATCCCCAGTAGAGGGACGTGTTGTAACAGGGTGTCTGTAAATTTATCCATACGTGTGGCCGTTGTGGGGCCGGCGGGGCCTACCACCTCGTTGCCGGTTGGATCCACCGGGCCTACGTAGTAAATAAAGCGGTTCTTGAAATCCACGCCTGAAGGCAATGGTTTGTTTGCCTCAATCAGTGAGACCAGTCGTTTGTGGGCAGCATCCCGTCCTGTGAGGATGGTGCCGCTTATGAGCAGTGTTTCCCCCGGTTGCCATTGAGCAATGGCTTCTTTGTTGAGCGTATCCAAGTTGACCTTGCGGGATGTCTTGCTGCTATCTTCCGTGATGTTGGGCCATTGATCCAGGTTTGGAGGGGGTAAAATCGCGGGGCCGCTACCGTCTAATGTGAAATGGATATGACGGGTGGCGGCGCAATTGGGGATCATGGCCACTGGTTTGGATGCGGCGTGGGTGGGGTATTCCAGTATTTTAACGTCCAATACCGTGCAGAGGCCGCCCAGACCCTGGGCGCCGATGCCCAGTGCATTGACCTGTTGGTAAATATCCAGGCGTAATTCTTCCAGTGCGTTTGTCGGTCCGCGTGCGATCAGTTCCTGAATATCAATAGGGTCCATGAGGGCGCGTTTGGCCAGCAGCATGGCCTTCTCTGCGGTGCCGCCAACCCCAAGGCCCAAGATCCCCGGTGGGCACCAGCCTGCACCCATGCCGGGCAGGGTGTCGACTACCCATTGGGCAATATCGTCGCTGGGGTTGAGATTGACGAAGCGGGCTTTATTTTCCGAGCCACCTCCCTTGGCGGCAATATGTACTTTTACCTCTGTTCCCGGGACCAAGGTAGTGTGTACAACCGCCGGTGTATTGTCTTTGGTGTTGATACGTTTACCAATAGGGTCGCTGAGCACGGAAGCGCGCAAAGGGTTGTTTGGATCGGTGTAGGCTTGACGAACGCCCAGGTTAATCATTTCTTCCACGCTGCGTCCGGCCTGCCAATGTACATCCATGCCGACTTCCAGGAACACCACCACAATCCCGGTGTCTTGACAGATGGGTCGATGTCCCTCTGCGCACATTCGAGAGTTTATAAGTATCTGAGCAAGCGCATTTTTCGCCGCTGCGGACGCTTCGTTTTCATAGGCACGAGTTAAGGCTCGGATGAAATCCGGGGGATGGTAATAAGAAATATATTGCAAGGAATCACAAATACTGGAGATAAAATCTTCTTCTTTAATTGTGGTCATTCTGCCGTAAGTGCCTTTGAAACCAATTTTTTTAAAATAAACGCAATACTAAGGGAGGTAAGCTGTTGACACAAGGTTGGATTTCCATCACACTACGGCGCTTCCTTTTTGGGAGGGGTTCCCGAGTGGCCAAAGGGGGCAGACTGTAAATCTGCTGGCTCCGCCTTCGGAGGTTCGAATCCTCCCCCCTCCACCATCTGGAAAGTATTTTTGGGTGATGTGAATTAAATTTCGTGTCAATGTTCAGCTTAGCACGTCTGGAGGTGCTGTAAATGCTGAACCTCAAGGAAGTAAAGAATTTGGTCTGGTGCGTGGAGCGCATCGGCCTGAGAACAAAAACAACTACGGGTTTCTGCTTCGTAAGCGGGGAAGGTCGTAAAAACATCGGGTGATGTGGTTGTGCGGGTGTAGTTCAATGGTAGAACCTCAGCCTTCCAAGCTGATGATGTGGGTTCGATCCCCATCACCCGCTCCAATTTTTTGGGGAGTTGACGTTTCCCCCGGTACGTGAAAAACGTGCGGCTAAAGAGTTAAAGTTGTTGCGGCAAACGTGTATGTAACTTATTGTGGAATGTTGCGTGGGCTGTTGCGACATATAAGGGTTTGCCCATATAGCTCAGGAGGTAGAGCACTTCCTTGGTAAGGAAGAGGTCACCGGTTCAAATCCGGTTATGGGCTCCAGAATTGAGTTAATTGAAACTGCGTTAATTATAATTTATTCCCGCTCTGGGGTTGCCGGTACCAACGGTACTAGACGGGAAGCGCAATACATTTCGGTGTGTGATTTTTACTGGACATTTATTCTTTAAGAGGGTCAGCTGATGTCAAAGGAAAAATTTGAACGAACGAAACCGCATGTGAATGTAGGAACGATCGGTCACGTCGATCACGGTAAGACGACGTTAACGGCGGCGTTAACCAAGGTGATGGCTGATAAATTCGGCGAGG